>NZ_JAHHZF010000012.1:0-142220 GCF_018729455.1 Prosthecodimorpha staleyi
CCGCGGCCAGCTACCTCGGCTTCGTCCAGATCGCAGCCATCCGCCTCTGGATACGGGCATTTGTCAACAGGGCCTAGTTTTGGCTGCTGAGCAGCTCGCCTCGCTACCGCACGTATATTTGTGTTGCCGACGAAGCCGGTAAACCGGATGACGGGCTGCTTTCCCGATGCAGCAGCCCGAAGCCTGCGCGACAGCTTCCCACCCCATCGGAGCCATTCGCGCGTGCCTCAATTTAGAGGGCTATAGCGTAGGTGTAGTTCTCCGTTTCGTCGGCTTCGGCCCGCCACCCCATTCGCTCCCCCCCTCCCGATCCAGACTTCAATCCCGTGCCGGTCGGCTCGGGATGCCGGCGCGAAATCGTTGGGAGTGAGTCGACCTGTCCCTCGTCGACCGGGTGGCACCGCACATGGCCGGCGGCCGCCCCCTGCCACTTGTTGAACCCGCCGCCGACATCGATGCGGGCGGCCGCGGCGATCGCTCGCTCCCGTTACGCCAGCGGGTGATGGCAGGCGTAGCGGTGGCCCGCCGCGGCGGCGGTCATCGGCGGCGGGGTGGTTTTGCAGAGGGCCGAGGCGGACGGGCAGCGGGTCGAGAAGGGGCAGCCGCGCGGGCGGTCGATCGGGCTCGGCAGGTCGCCCGACAGCGGCGAGGAGCGGCGGCCGCGGGCGGTCTCGGCGGCGTGGGCGATGTCGGGTTCGGCGTCGAGCAGGGCGCGGGTATAGGGATGGCGTGGCGCGGCGAAGACCGCTTCCACCGGCCCCTCCTCCATCACCTCGCCGAGATAGAGTACCGCGACGCGATCGGCGAAGTGGCGCACCAGGGCGAGATCGTGGGTGATGAACAGGATGGCGAGGCCGAGCCGGTCGCGCAGATCGGCGAGCAGCCGGACGATCTGCGCGCGGACCGAGACGTCGAGGGCGGAGACGGCCTCGTCGGCGACGAGCAGGTCCGGCTCCACCGCCAGGGCGCGGGCGATGGCGATGCGCTGGCGCTGCCCGCCCGAAAAGGCCGCGGGGCGGCGGTCGATCATCGACCGGTCGAGACCGACCAGGTCGAGGAGGTCGCCGACCCGGCGGCGGACGTCGGCGCCGTGGGCGAGACCATGATGGGCGATCGCCTCGCCGACCAGCACGGCCACGTCCAGCTTCGGGTTGAGACTGGAATAGGGATCCTGGAAGACGATCTGGATGCGGCGGCGCGCCGCGGAGGGGGCGAGCCCGCCGCCGCCGGCGAACTGGATCGTGCCGGCGCTCGGCGTCTCCAGGCCGACGATGCAGCGGCCGATGGTGGTCTTGCCCGAACCGCTCTCGCCGACCAGCGCCATCACCTCGCCGCGCCGGACCTCGATGTCGACGCCGGCGACGGCCGTCACGGTGCGCCGGCCACCCAGGAAGGTTCCGCCGACCGGGAAGGTCTTGACGAGGCCGCGCACCTCGAGCAGCGGGGCCGACGTGCCGGCATCGCCGCCGCGCACCGCGCCGAAGCCGGCACCGCCCGGCAGCGCGTCGATCAGGGCGCGCGTATAGGGGCTCTGCGGCCGGCCGATCACCGTGGCGGTGGCGCCGGTCTCGACGATGCGGCCGGCGCGCATCACCGCGACATGGTCGGCGATCTCGGCGACGATGCCGAGATCGTGGGTGATGAACAGGACGCCGAGCCCCTCCTTCGCCTGGAGATCGGCGAGGAGATCGAGGATCTGGGCCTGGATGGTGACATCGAGCGCCGTGGTCGCCTCGTCGGCGACGATCAGCTTCGGCCGGCAGGCAAGGGCCGAGGCGATCATCACGCGCTGGCGCATGCCGCCGGAGAGCTGGTGCAGATACTGGCGCGCCCGGCGCCGCGGCTCGGGGATGCCGACCCGGTCGAGCAGGCCGATCGCCTCCTCTCCCGCCGCCCGCCAGCCAAGGCCGCGATGGCGCACGATCCCCTCGGCAATCTGCTCGCCGACGGTCAGGACCGGGTTCAGCGCCGTCATCGGCTCCTGGAAGATCATGCCGATCTCCCCGCCCCGCAGCGCGGCCACCGCCCGCGGATCGGCCAGATCGCAGTCGCGGCCGTCGAACCGCATCTGCCCGGACCGGCAGCGCGCGCCGCCCGGCAGGAGGCCGAGCAGGGCCGCAGCGGTCAGCGACTTGCCGGAGCCGCTTTCGCCGACCAGCGCCGTGACCCGGCCGGCCGCGACGTCGAATGCGATGTCGGCGACGGTCGGCTCCGGCCGGCCCGGAAAGCCGATCGTGAGATTGCGGACGGAGAGGAGAGGCTCCGCGTCGTTCATCCGGCGGTTCCCAGGTCGGGGCCGAGATCGGCCGGCAGATCGCAGCGCTCGGCCCATTCGTGCCAGGAGCCGACGAAGACGCGGCCCGCCTCGGCGAAGCCGGCGAGGCGCAGTCCGAACAGGGCGGTCGCCGCGCGGGCGCCGCGATGGCAATAGACGACGACCGGGGTTTCGGGCGTGAGGCCGACCGCGCGGGCGCGCGCCGCGATCTCCTCGGTCGGGCGGTAGTGCCCGTCGACCAGGAGGTCTTCGTAGAAGAGCAGCACCGAGCCGGGGATGCGGCCGGCGCGCGCGCAGCAGGGATGCACGAAGCTGCCGGCATGCTCGGTCGGCCGGCGCACGTCGAGAACGACGGCGCCCGGCGGCAGGTTCACGACCTCGTCGATGCCGGCGAGCAGGTCGCGGCGCGGCGCCGGCGGAGGCGTTTCGCCCGTGCCGCGCGCGATCGCACCCTCCGCGCCGATGCCCGGCGCCACCGGTCCGCCGGCCGCCACCCAGGCGTCGAAGCCGCCGTCCAGGATCAGGCCGCCGTCGAGCCCGGCAAAGCGGTGGAACCACAGGCCGCGCGGCGAGACCATGCCGGTCTTCGCCTCGAAGAAGACGACGGTCCTGGCCTCGGTCGCGCCGATCGCCGACAGTCCGGCCCAGGTCGCCCGTTCGAGATCGGCATGGCCGGCCGCATCGCTCGCCGGCACGAAATAGCCGTAGACGTCGAGCCGCACGGCCCCGGGGATGGTGGCCGCCTGCCAGTCGGCGGCATCGCGGGTATCGACCAGGATGAGGCCCGGTTCGCCCAATCGGGCCAGTAGATCCGCGGCGGAGATGGTGATCGATCCGGTCATGGGGCCTCCCAGGGGCGATCGAGGAGCGTCAGCGGCGTGCCGAGGCCGAGCGCTTCGGCACGGGCGAGGACGCGGGCGGCAAGGGCCACGTCGAAGACGTTGAGGCCGAAGGACGAGACGTAGACCGCCGCATCCGGCCCGGGGCGTGGCGCGCCGGCGAGCATGGTGGCGAGATCGGCGGTCACCCGTTCGGGCGAAAAGCGGCCGACCCGGTACATCCGGAACAGGCTCTTGCCGCTCGCCTCGGCGAAGGGTCCCCAGAGATCGACGAAGACCTGCGTGGCCCGATCGATCGCCGCGAAGGGCGCCTCGTGATGGCCGATCTGGGCGACGAGACGACCGGGGCGGACCGCCTCGACCGGCAGCACCGGCTCCAGAGCCGCCGTACAGGCGAGTACCGCGTCGGCGCCGTCGAGCGCCTGATCGATGTCGGCGGCGATGCGGACCGGGAGCCGGGCGGCGAAACGCTCGGCGAGGGCCTCGCCGCGCGCCGGCGTCCGGTTCCAGAGCCGCAGTTCGGCGAGATCGGGGGCGAGGCGCGGCCCGAGCGCCGCCAGCATGGCGAGGTGGCCGGCGGCCTGCTGGCCGGCGCCGAGCACGGCGATGCGGCGCAGCGGCCGCGGCGCGACGGTCTCCAGCGCCAGGGCCGTGACGGCGGCGGTACGCATCACGGTCAGGCCGGCGCTTTCGACGATGCCGATCGGCCGGCCGGTCAGCGCGTCGTTGACCGTCGTGGTCGACAGGATCGTCGGCGCGCCGTCGTCGAGCGGCGGGCGGTGGGCGGTCCATTTCAGGCCGGCGACCGGCCGCGCGCCGTCAAGGCGGGCCGGCAGCGCATAGGCGCGCGCGCCCTGCATCGGCGGCTCCAGGGGCCCGAGTCCGACGCTGATTTCAGCCGGCATGGTGGCGCGACCGGCGGCGATCTGGGCGAAGCCGGCGCGGACATCGTCGAGCGCGGCGGCGAAGTCGCCGCCGCCCGCCGCCAGCACGTCGGCGCGTCCGAGCCAGCGGATCGTCACGGGCTCCATGGCGGGCCTCACGAGGCCAGCAGGCTGTCGGCGAAGGGATAGAGCGCCGGGCTGCCGCCGCAATGGACGAAGATCACCCGCGCGCCGGGCGGCAGCGCGCCGGAGGCGACGAGGCCGAACAGGCCGTCCATCGCCTTGCCGGTATAGACCGGATCGAGCAGCACGCCCTCGGTTCCCGCCAGCCGGGCGACCGCCGCGTTGCCGCCGGGGCTCGGCACGCCATAGGCGGAACCGACGTAGCCGTCCTCGATCTCGAGCGCCGCCGGCTCGATCCGCTCCGGCCATTCCAGGAGGGCCGCGGTGTCGTTGGCCATCGCGGCGATGCGCGCCTGGAACCAGGCACGATCGCGGCTGACGCTGATGCCGATGATGCGGGTCTGCGGCCAATGGCGCGCGGCGCCAAGCGCCAAGCCGGCGAGCGTCCCGCCGGAACCGGCCGGCGCCACGATGGCATCCGGCGGCGGCAGGCTCTCGGCCTTCAACTGCGCGTCCATCTCTTCCACCGCACGCACATAGCCGAGCGCCCCGGTCGGGGTGGCCCCGCCGAGCGGGATGATGAAGGGCACCTTGCCGGCCGCGCGGGCGGCTTCGGCATGGGCGGCCATGCGCGGCTCGACCAGGGTGAAATATTCGGTCGGCTCCAGAAATTCGAGCGTGGCGCCGAACAGGCGGTCGAGCAGCAGGTTGCCCTGATAGGCGGTCGGCGGATTGCCGCGCAGCACCAGCACGGCCTCCATGCCGAAGCGGCGCGCGGCCGCCGCCACCATGCGGGCGTGGTTCGACTGGTGGCCGCCGGTGGTGATCAGGACATTGGCCCCGGCAGCGACCGCCTCGGCCATCAGGAATTCCAGCTTGCGGACCTTGTTGCCGCCGCCGCCGAAGCCGGTGAAGTCGTCGCGCTTGAGGGCCAGATCGATGCCGAGTTCGGCGGACAGGCGCTTCAGGGGCTCGATCGGGGTCGGCATGAAGCCGAGCGCGAGGCGCGGAAAATCGGCCGGGGTTTTCATGGGGCGGACCTTTCGTCGGCGCGGGTGCGGCTCTCATCGGCGATGGCCGGGAGCCATGTGAGCAGGGAGGAGAGGAAGCGGTCGATGCCTTCGAGGGTGACGAATTCATCGATGCCGTGGGCGTTGCCGCCATGGCCGAGGCCGCCGATCAGGAAGGCGGGGGCGACGGCTGCAAACGCATAGGCGGGCGCTGCGCCGATTGCCCAGGGCCAGACCTGCGGATCGGCGCCATGGGCGCGATAGGTGGAGACGAGCGCCGCCACGCCGGGCGCGTCGGGCGCGAAGGCGATGCCCGGAAAGCCATCGTCCTCGCGCATTTCGACGTCGGCGCGGCCCGCGTCTGCGAGTCGAGCCCGGAGTTCGGACAGAACCGTCTCCGGTGCGGCACCCGGCGGCAAGCGGAGTTCGAAGCGGGCTTCTGCGGCACAGGGGATCACGCCACGCGCATCGAACGGATCGGTTGCCAGCCGGGACAGGCTCAGGACGGCGCTCGTCAACACATGTTCAAGCCGTTCGGCCGGGCTGCCCGGAATGGCGAAGCGCTCGGTCTTGCGAAAGGCCAGTTCGGCATCGGGATCGAAGGTGGCGGCGAGCGCGTCGAGCATCGGCCGCCAGGCCGGCGCCAGGGGCGTCCGGAACAGGAATCCGGTCGGCGGTTCGGCCAGCGTTGCCAGCGCCTCGACGAGGCGCCACGCCGGATTGGCGATCCAGGGCGCGTTGGAGCCGTGGATCGCCGCCGACGGTCCGCCCCAGGCGCCGCCGGACGATCGCAACATGCCGTGGACGATCCCCTTGAAGCCGCAATAGACGCGCGGCCGGCCGCCGCCATATTCGCAGAAGGACGGGAACAGCGCGGCCAGAGCCGGCCGGACGGGGGTATCGGGTCGATCAAGATAGTGCCGGAGGGCGCGGCTGCCGCTTTCCTCCTCGCCCTCGATCAGGATCTCGATATCGGCATCGAGCGCATCGGCGGCGATCAGGGCTTCCAGCGCCACCAGCATGCCGGCCAGCGGTCCCTTGTTGTTCTCCGCGCCGCGCCCGACGAAGCAGGGCCCCAGCCCCGGCCGATCGACGATGCCGCCCGCGAAGGGCGCGACCGACCATCCCTCCGGCGGCGCCGGCATCACGTCATACATGTTGTAGAGCAGGATGCGCCGGCCCGTGCCGCGATCGATGCGGGCGTGGACGACCGGCGGATCGAGGGCCAGCCCCTCGGCAACGATCGTGGCGCCGAGCCGGGTCGTCAGATGCGCGACCAGCAGGTTCGCCATCCGTCTCAGGCCCGCCGGATGGCCGGCGACGCTCTCGATCGCCGTCCAGCCGGCGAGAAGATCGAGCGTTTCCGTGCGCAGGCGCGCCAGATCGAACGATGCGCTCACAGCCGGATCCTCGGATTGAGCAGCACGTAGAGAATGTCGACCAAGAGGTTGGTCACCACGAAGACGGCCGCGGCCAAGAGCACGATCGACTGGGCGAGCGGGAAGTCGCGGTTCTGGATCGCCTGCACGGCGAGCCGGCCGATGCCGGGCCAGGCGAAGACGATCTCGGTGACCAGCGCGCCGCCAAGCAGGGAGGCGAAATACATCGCCTGGACGGTGACCACGGGAATGAGCGCGTTGCGCAGGGCATGGCGTATCACCACCCGCCATTCGGAGAGCCCCTTGGCGCGTGCGGTGCGGACATAGTCCTGGTCGAGCGCCTCGATCAGGCTGGCACGGACCAGACGCGTGACGGCGCTCATGTAATAGGCACCGAGTGCGATCGCCGGCAGCACGAGATGCCGCGCCTCGCCATAGCCGCCGGTCGGCAGCCAGCGCAGCCGGAGCGACACGAACAGGATCAGCAGCAGGCCCAGCCAGAAGACCGGGATGGCCTGTCCCGACAGGGCGATCGCCCGAACCAGGAAGTCGATGATGCCGCCGCGCCAGACCGCCGCGGTGGTGCCGAGCACGAAGCCGACCGCGGTGCTCCAGGCGAGCGCGACCACGGCGAGCAGCGCGGTCGCCGGCAGGCGTTCGCGGATCAGTTCGCCGACCGGCCGGCCGAAGCGCAGCGATGTGCCGAAATCACCGTCGAGAACGATCCGGCCGATCCAGCGCAGATATTGCACCGCCCAGGGGTCGTCGAAGCCCATGGCCTGACGGAAACGGGCGATCTCCTCGCGGGTCGCGTCGGGCGGCAGCATCAGCGCGGCCGGATCTCCGGTCAGGAAGAGACAGAGAAAGACCACCAGCGAAACGCCGACGAGGACAACGGCGGCGAGCGCGAGACGATGGGCGAGGAACGCGGCCAATCTCATGCGACGCGCGCCTCCGTCCGCCGGATCAGTCCGTCGCCGAGGAAATTGAAGCCGACCACCAGGATCGCGATGGCGACGCCGGGCCACAGCACGAGCCAGTCGGCGACCAGCATCAGCGAGCGCCCCTCGCCGATCAGGTTGCCGAGGCTCGGGGTCGGCGGCTGGACGCCGAGGCCGAGGAAGCCGATCGAGGCTTCGAGCACGACCAGGCGCGGCAGGTCGAGCGTGAGCAGGACGATCTGCGGCGTCAGGATGTTGGGGAGAACGTGGCGGAGCAGGATGCTGCGCGTCGGCAGGCCGAGGCTGCGGGCGGCGGCGACATAGTCGAGTTCGCGCACTTCGAGCGTGCGCGCCCGGGCGACGCGGGCGAAGATCGCCCAGCCGGTCACGCCGAGCACGGCGATCTGATTGAAGACGCTCGGCCCGATCACGGCGACGACCAGCAGGATCAGGAGGATGAACGGGATCGACAGCTGGATGTCGACCGCGCGCATGATCACGGTATCGACGATGCCGCGGAAATAGCCGGCGACCAGGCCGAGCAGCGTGCCGAGCGTCACGGAGACGAAGCCGGCGATCAGCACGATGACCAGCGACAGGCGCAAGCCCGACAGCAGCCGGGCGAGCAGGTCGCGCCCGAGTTGGTCGGTGCCGAGCGGATACCATTGGCCGGCGACCACCGTGCCGGGCGCCTTCATCGAGGCGGCCAGCGCGCCGCGCAGCGGATCGACCGGCCAGAACCAGGGGCCGACCGCCGCGGCGAGGATCACCGCGACGACCAGTCCCCCGCCGACCCACAGGTCGACGGACATGCCACGCAGAAGCGCGAGGCGGTTCATTTCACCACGCGGATGTCATAGACCGGGATGCGGGCATCCGGACGACCGCCGAAGGTCACCGACTTCGCCTTGCCGTAGAGCGAATCCTCCCGGTAGAGCGTGATCAGCGGCACCGACTCGGCGACGTGGTCCTGTATCTTGGCGAAGATGGCTGCCCGGGCTTCGGTCGCGATGGTCTTGCGGCTCTCGTCGAGCAGCGCATCGAGCGCCTTGTCGGCGACGGTCGAATAGGGCTCGCCCGATTTCAGGATGGCGTAAAGCGCGGCGTCGGCATCGAGCGTCTGGGTCGAGCCCCAGGCGAGCATGTAGATCGGCGCCTGCTTGCCGGCGGGGACCTGCTGGGCATAGACCGACCATTCCGGCACTTCCAGTTCCGCCTTGACGCCGATCGCCGCCCATTGCTGGACCACCGCCTGCGCCACCTCGGCCGACGAGATGTAACGACGCGGGGCCTGGAAGCGGATGGTAAAGCCGTTCGGATAGCCGGCCTCGGCGAGGAGCTTCTTGGCGGCGGCCGGATCGTAGGCCGGCGTCGGGATGTCCTTGTAGCCGGCGTCGAACGGGCTGACCTGGGTGCCGGTCAGCGTCGCCTTGCCCTTTAGGATGTCGACGGTCAGACCCTTGCGGTCGATGGCGAGCGACAGGGCGCGCCGGACACGGACGTCGTCGAGCGGCTTTTCGGCCGACTTGAGACCCAGATAGATGGTCAGCCCGCCATTCTTCACGTCGACCACGTCGGCCGCGCCGGAGGTCTTCAGGGTGTCGACGAGTTCGGCCGGCACGCTTTCGATGAACTGCACCTCGCCGGACAGCAGCGCCGCGATGCGGGCGGTGGCCTCCGGGATCGGCCGCCAGACGACCTTGTCGATGGCCGCCTTGCCGCGCCAATAGGTCTCGTTGGCGACCATGGTGACATGGTCGTCGGGGACGAACTCGGTCACCTTGTAGGGGCCGGTCCCGACCGGACGGCGGGCGAATTCGGCGGCGCCGACCTGCTTCACATAGGCGGGCGGCACGATATAGGCCGGATAGCGGCTGAGCCGGGTCGGCAGCAGCGGATCGGGACCGTTGGTGCGGATGCGCACGGTCAGCGGGTCGACGACATCGACGCCAGCGATGGTGCGCACATAGGAGATGGTCGGCGACTTGGCGGCCGGATCGAGGACGCGCTCGAAGGTGAATTTCACCGCCTCGGCGTCGAAAGCCTCGCCATTGTGGAACTTGATGCCGGGGCGGAGCTTGATCTCCCAGGTCGCGTCGTCAAGCGCCTTCCAGGAGAGCGCAAGGCCGGGCACCAGCTTCATGTCGGCATCGCGCAGAACGAGCGTGTCGAAGACGTTGTCGACCAGCGTCGCAGCCTCCTTGAGGAAGCCCGGATCGAAGGTCGCCGGCGAGGCCGGGCGCCCGATCACGAGTTCCGCACCGCTTGCCGGCGCGATCGACACCAAGGCCGCGGCGAGTGCCGTGGCGGCCAGGAGACTACGGGAGAAACGCATCATCTTGCCCTCCGTCGCGACCGTCGCTCTGCCCCGCGGACCGATCCGTGGACCCTGACGTCGGCTGACTGCGTTGCATGATATATCGTGTATCAGGCTTGCTCAATGGGGCGCCATGCCCTTATGTTCGGCAGCGACAGAATGATTTTTCGTCCCGGCGCGGGCTTCGAGACCCCCGCCCGGACACTGGAGGTTCGCGTGGATCTACCGGCCGCGCCGAAAGGCGGATTGAGCGGCTTCGTCGAGGCGACGCTGAAGCAGCGCCTGATGGAAGGGCGCCTGATGCCGGGCGAACGGCTCGTCACCCGCGATCTGGCGGCGCGGCTCGGCACGAGCCCGACGCCGGTGCGCGAAGCCTTGCTGAAACTCGTCGCCGGCGGCGCGCTGGAGATGGCGCCGGCGCAGGCCTTCACCGTGCCGGTGCTGACGGCGCGCGAATATGCCGAGATGGCCGACATCCGGCGCACCGTCGAAGGTCTCGCCGCCGAGCGCGCCACCGCCGTGATGACGCCGGCACGCCTCGCCCGCCTGGGCGAGATCAACGAGGCGCATCGCGCCGCCCGCCGCGCCCATGACGTGGGCGAGGCGTTGCGCCTGAACCAGGCCTTCCGCTTCACGCTCTACGAGGCGGCCGACATGCCGAACCTGATCGACATCATCGAACGCCTCTGGCTGCGCATCGGGCCGAGCCTCAACCATCTCTACCCGCGACCCGACGAGGTCGATCTCGGCCGCCACAATTACGACGACCTGCTCGACGCCCTCGCGGCGCGCGATGCCGCCGCGGTGCGCGGCGCGATCGAGCGCGCGATCGACGCCGGAACCCGCATCTTGCTCGCCAATCTCGAAGCGGCCTCGTCGAAGGAGCCGCGGCGGGGGCCGCAGCCGGTGCATTTCTTCTGACGACCCGGCGTCCGTTCCGGCGGGCGCCCACGGGAATTCGGATCCGAGACCGATCGACGACGGGGCGTGCGCCAACAGACCGCGCGCCGCGAACGAGGACTTGCGTGCCCGACCCGAAGGCGGCTCGCCCCGCATCGGCCCCCTCGGGACCGCGAACATGAGGACGCGACACGGCATGACCTGGCGCATGGGCATCGATTCCGGTGGCACTTTCACCGATGTCTGCATGTTCGACGACGAAACCGGCGACATCCGGGTGTGGAAGGTGTCGTCGACCCCCGACGATCCCTCGCGCGGCATCGTCCAGGGCGTCGAGGACGGGCTCGCCCGGCTCGGCATTCCGGCCGCCGCGCTCGGCTTTCTCGGCCATGGCACGACGGTCGGCACCAATGCGCTGATCCAGCGGCGTGGCGCGAAGACGGGTCTCGTCACCAATGACGGCTTCCGCGACCTGCTCGAAATCGGCCGGCAGAAGCGGCCCGATCTTTACGATCTGCAGGCCGACAAGCCTGAAGTGCTGGTCGGCCGCGCCTTGCGGCTGGAGGTTCCCGAACGCATCCGCCATGACGGCGCGGTCGAGACGGCGCTCGACGAGGCAGCGGTGCGCGATGCTGCGCGGGCTTTCGCTGCGGCCGGCGTCGCCGCGGTCGCAGTCAGCTTCCTCTACGGCTTCGTGCGTCCCGAACACGAAGCCCGCGCCAAGGCGATCATCGAGGCGGAATGTCCCGGTGTGTTCGTGTCCGCCGGCCATGAGGTGGCGCCGGAGTTCCGCGAATACGAACGCCTGTCGACCACGGTGGTCAACGCCTATCTCGGTCCGGTGATGGAGGGCTATATCCGCCGCCTCGACGCGCGGCTCGCCGAACTCGGCCTTGCCATCCGCCCGCTCCTGACCCAGTCGAACGGCGGCGTCATCGGCTTCGACCAGGCGGCCCGGCTGCCTGTCCGGACCGTCCTGTCCGGCCCGTCGACCGGCGTCGTCGCCATGCAGGCGATCGGCGCGACGACCGGTTTCGACCGGATCATCACCTTCGACATGGGCGGCACGTCGAGCGACGTGGCTCTGCTCCGCGACGGGCGCTGCCAGCTTGCCAGCGAGGCCGTCGTCCACGGCTATCCGATCAAGGCGCCGATGCTCGACATCCATACGGTCGGCGCGGGCGGCGGCTCGATCGCCCATATCGACTCGGGCGGCCTGCTGAAGGTCGGGCCGCAGAGTTGCGGCGCCTTCCCGGGCCCCGTCTGCTACGACCAGGGCAGTATCGAACCGGCCGTCACCGACGCCAATGTGGTGCTGCAGACGCTGAACCCGACCCATCTCCTGGCCGGCCGGATGGCGATCCGCCGCGACCTGTCGCACGCCGCGATCGAGAGGCTGGCGCAACGCCTCGGGCTCGGCACCATGGAGACCGCGCAGGGGATCATCTCGGTGGTCACCGCCAACATGGCCCGCGCCATCCGGGTGGTCTCGGTGCAGCGCGGCCACGACCCGCGCGACTACGCGCTCGCCGCCTTCGGCGGGGCCGGACCGCTGCATGCCGCCCGTCTCGCCCGCGAACTCGGCATGTCGCGAGTGATCGTGCCGCGCTTTCCCGGCATCCTTTGCGCCATGGGCCTGCTGCTGACCGATCTGCGCGCCGACTTCGCCGCGACCCGCCTGCTCACCCTGGAAGAGGCCTCGCTCGACCCGCTCGAAGCGCTCTTCGCCGGCCTCGCCCGCGACGCCGACGCTTGGCTCGCCGCCGAGGGCCTGCCGGCCGCGGCGCGCCGCCTGACCCGCACCGTCGACATGCGCTATCGCGGGCAGAACTACGAACTGCCGGTGACCCTGCCCGACGGCCCGCTCGGCCCCGCAACGCTCGACGCGCTCGCGCGCGGCTTCGAGGCGCTGCATCGCGAGCGCTACGGCTTCCTGGCCGAGGGCGAGACGATCCAGATCGTCACCGCGCGGATCGAGGCGGCCGGACTGGTCCCCAAGGCGCGATTCGAGCCGCGGTCCGACGCCGGCCCGGATGCCTCGGCGGCCCTTACCGGCCGGCGCGATGTCTGGATGCCCGAGGCGGGCGGTTTCGTCGCCACGCCGGTCTATGCACGCGAACGGCTGGCGCCCGGCAACCGCATCGAAGGTCCGGCGATCATCGAGCAGATGGACACCACCACGGTGGTGCTGCCGGGCATGACCGCCCGTGTCGACGCCTACGAGACCCTGATCCTGGAGGACGGCCGGTGATGAGCGATGCGTTCCCTTCCGCCGGCACGGCTCCCGCGATCGATCCGATCACCGTCGAGGTCATCGGATCTGCGCTCGTCTCGATCGTCGAGGAGATGGGCGAGACGCTGGTGCGGTCGTCCTATTCGACCAACATCAAGGAGCGGCGTGACTGTTCGACCGCGCTCTTCACGCGCGACGGCGAGACGCTGTGCCAGGCCGAGCACATCCCGATGCATCTCGGTTCGTTCATCGGCATCGTGCCGGCGATCCTGGCGCGCCACCCGCTCGACGCGATGCGCCCCGGCGACGTGTTCATCGGCAACGACGCCTATGAGGGCGGCGGCACCCATCTGCCCGACTTCGTGCTCGCCGAGCCGATCTTCGTCGATGGTGCGATCATCGCCTGGGCGGTCAATACCGCCCACCATTCCGACTTCGCCGACCGCGGCCATGCCCATATCTTCCAGGAAGGCCTGCGCATCCCACCGATCCGGCTGAAGCGGGCGGGCGAGATCGTCGCCGATGTCGAGGCGCTGATCCTGCTCAATTGCCAGGTGCCGCGCGAGCGGCTTTCCGACCTCCGCGCCCAGATGGCGGCGAACCGGCTCGGGGTCGCACGCCTGCAGCAACTCGCCGTCCGCTACGGCACCGCCCGGCTGCTCGCAGCCGGCGCCGCGCTGATGGCCTATGCCGAGCGCAAGATGCGCGCCGGCCTCGCCGCCATCCCGGACGGTGCGTGGTCCTTCACCGATGTCTTCGACAATCCCGAGATCGACGGCGAACTGGCCTTCTCGCTGACGCTGACCAAGCGCGGCGAGACGGTGCATCTCGCCTTCGACGCCCCACCGCAGCAGCGCGCCGGCTTCAACATGACCTTCACGGCCCTGCTATCGACCGTCTACTACGCGGTCAAGGCGGTCGTGGATCCGTCCATCCTGCCCAATGCCGGCCTGGCCCGGCCGATCACGGTCAGCGCCCCTCCGGGCAGCGTGCTCAACTGCCGGGCGCCCGCGGCGGTCTTCAACCGCATCGGCCCGTGCCAGCGGGTGGTCGATCTCGTTTTCGGCGCCTTCGCCCAGGTGGTGCCGGAACGGGTCACCGCCGCCGCCTGCGGCACCGTGATGGTGGCGAGCTTCGACGGCGTCGATCCGCAGACCGGCGAGACCTGGATCTATCTGGAGACGATCGGCGGCGGCGGCGGCGCGCGATCGGCCAAGGACGGGCTCGACGGCATCCAGGTGCATATGACCAATACCTCCAACCTGCCGGTCGAGGCTCTGGAGATCGAGTATCCGCTGACGGTACTGCGCTACGAACTGGCGGAAGGCTCCGCCGGGCCGGGGCGGCAGCGCGGCGGGATGGGGCTGCGCCGCGTCTATCGCGCCGAGACCGACTGCCGGATCGAGATCGACACCTCGCGCCTGCGGTCGGCGCCATGGGGCATCGCCGGCGGCGGCAAGGGCGCCGGTTCGGCAGTGGACCTCGGGGCCGGCGCTGCACCGCTGGTCGCCGGTCGCGGTACACTGGCCTCCGGCGGCATCCTGACCCTGGTGACTCCCGGCGGCGGCGGTTATGGGGACCCGCGTGAGCGCATGTCCGCCGCGACAGCCCGCGACCGTGCCGACGGCCTGACCGTCAAGGGCGATCGTTGAACGTCGTATGACCGTCCGAGAGGCCCGGCGCCGTCGACCGCTTCACCCATGGCGGCGACCGCCGGGGCCTTCTGCGGACCGTCGTCATGGCCGGGATCGCCAACCGGCAGCCGGGCGCCGCTGCAGCAATCAGGCACCGTCGCAGGGCGGCCGGACGGCTTGTCGATCGGCGGTCCTGGACAATGCTTGCAACCCGCTGGCGAATTTTCACCGGACCTGTCGGCAAGATGACAGGTCCGGCGTCCTGTGCTGAAGTCGCGCCGAGGGAGCGCGACGCATCAGAGGAGCAAGGCGGACATGTCGAGTGCGGAGAATGACGGCGCGCCGGGATTTGCGATGCCGGAGCCGACGGCCGAGCATCGATGGCTCGAGCGCTTCGTCGGCACCTGGACGATGACCGGCCATGACGGCGGCGGCAGTTGGGTCGAGACGATCCGTTCGATCGGCGGCTTGTGGATCATCGCCGAAGGAGAGGGCGAGATGGCCGGCTGCGGCCGGCACACCACCGTGATGACGATCGGCTTCGATCCGGCCAGGGGTCGGTTCGTCGGGACCTTCCTCGGTTCGATGATGACCCATCTCTGGGTCTACGAAGGGGTTCTCGACGGCGATCGTCTGGTGCTCGACACCGTCGGCCCCGACATGAGCAGTTCAGGCGGCCTGAAGCGCTTCCAGGACATCATCGAACTGATGCCGGACGGCTCGCGCCGGCTGACCTCCTTGATCGAGACGGACGACGGATCCTGGAAGACCTTCATGGAGGCGGCCTACAGCAGGGCATGAAGTCGGCCCCGACCGAGGACGATCGGCAGGCACTTCCCTTTCGACGGCGCGCAGCCGGTTCGGATTCTCTCGGTCTGCCGCGCGGGCGCTCGAATGTCGGCGCCGGACCGAACATACCCGGGGGTCCGAACGTCCCCTCCGAACCGGGTTGAGCACTCTGCCGCCGTCGCCGCTTGACCGATGTTCAGGCCGCGGCGGCATCCGGGGGCCATGGTGCGCGGACCCTTGAACCGAGGAGGATCCGTCCGTGTCCACCGCCGCCCGTGCCCGGGCCTATGCCGGTCCGGCCATATTGAGCTGGGGCTTCCGTCCCTTCTTCGTCAGCGCCGGCTTCTGGGCGGTGCTGGCCATGGCGATCTGGCTGCCGCTGTTCGACGGCAGGATCAGCCTGCCGACGGTCTTCTCCGCCGTCGACTGGCATGTCCACGAAATGATGTTCGGCTTCGTGCCCGCCGTCATGGCCGGCTTTCTTCTGACCGCCATTCCGAACTGGACCGGTCGGCTGCCGGTGGTCGGCTGGCCGCTCGGCGCGATGGTCTCGGTCTGGGCCGCCGGCCGGCTGGCGGTTCTCTTCTCGGACTGGCTCGGCTGGGCCGCGGCGGCCGCCGTCGATGTCGCCTTCCTGGTTGCATTGGCCGGCGTCGCCTTCCGGGAGGTCTGGCAGGGCAACAACCGGCGCAATCTTCCCGTCGTCGGCATCGTCCTCCTGATGGCCTGTGCCAACCTTGCCTTTCACCTGGAGGCTAGGACCGGATCGGCGAGCGTCTCCGCACGCGCCGGGCTTGCCCTGATCGTCCTGCTGATCGCCCTGATCGGCGGCCGGATCATCCCGAGCTTTACCGGCAACTGGCTGACCCGGCAGGGGATGGCCGTCCGTCCCGCACCGTTCGGCCGCTTCGACAAGGCCGTCATGGCGATGGCGGTGATCGCGCTTTCCGTCTGGACGGTCAGCCCCGATGGGCCGGTCGCCGGCATCGCCATGACGGGGGCCGGCATCGGTCATATGGTCCGGCTGGCCCGCTGGCAGGGACACCGCGTCCTGTCCGATCGGCTGGTCCTGGTGCTGCATGTCGGCTACGGCTTTCTTGCCGCAGGCCTCCTCCTGGCCGGGCTGCACGGACTGGCGCCGGCCGCCTTACCGCAGGCGGCGGGGATCCATGCGCTCGGCGTCGGCGCGATCGGCACCATGACGCTTGCCGTCATGACACGCGCCACGCTCGGCCATACCGGGCGGCCTCTCGCCGCCTCCGCGGCGACCCAGTTCCTCTATGCCGGAATTGCAGTGGCGACGGTTGGTCGGGTCGCAATGGCCTGCCTCGACGGCAACCGCACGGCGTTTCTCCTCGCGGCCTTTGCGTGGCTGGCGGCCTTCGGCACCTTCGTCTGGGCCTATGGGCGGACCCTCTTCCGGCCGCGGCCGGAATCCTGATCGACAGGCCGCCCGATCAGCGGCAATAGATGTCGTAGAGAACGGCGATCAACCGGCGGACCTCATCGGAGGCGAGGCGATAGTAGATCGTCTGGCTTTCGCGTCGGGTGGCGACGATGCCGAGGTCGCGCAGCCGCGCCAGATGTTGCGAAAGCGCCGACTGCCCGAGCCCGACGGCTTCGGCCAAGGCACCGACCGACATTTCGGCCTCCATCAGCCGGCACAGCGCCAGCAGGCGCTTGGTGTGTCCGAGCGCCGCCAGCAGGCGCGCCGCCTGATCGGCCTTGCCTTCGAGAATATCGAGATCCGAGGGCTGCGACCGAAGGGTCTCGGGCGCCTCGGTATCGGTTATTGCCATTTCGACTTCCTCCTCGACCCAGGACGGCGCCGGCCGCCGGCCCGATCATTCCCGCCGGGGCATGTCCGAAACGCCCGGCGACAGCCGGGGGCCTCGACTGCCGGGACGGATTTGGCGGCTTCGCCCACCCGCCCCTTTGCCGCTCCCCTGCGTCGACGGCAGAGCGCACGGGTCGGACCGGCTCGGCCGCATGCCTCTTTCTTGCATGTTTTCAACGCCGGCGGCAGATGCCGAGGCGGCCGTCGAGACTAGATGGGCCTTGCCGTTTCGGGTGCAATCACGCCTTTGCGCAAGGCGACATTGCCATAGAAGCGTCGCTCGCCGGTCCGCACGATCGCATAGGCGGTTGCAGCGCGGGCATAGAAGGCGTGGCGTTCGAGGCCGACGAACGGACGATGGCGCCCTTCCGCCGCGTCGACAACCGCCTGGGCCTCGGCCTGCACCTCCGGGATGGCCTCTTCATCACCGACGACCTCCATCCGGGCCAAGGCATCGGGCACGAAATCGTCGAGCGGATAGAGCGTCAGGATCGCCGCCAGCGCCTGAGGAAGGGTCAGATTCTCCAGGCTCAGCGGCCGGCCGAGACGGGTCTGGCGGGCGACGGAGTCGGCCGGGAAATTGGCATCGACCAGGACGAGATCGTCGCCATGGCCCATGGCCATCAACGCGTGCAGCAGATCGGCATTGAGCCGCGGATCGAGTCCCTTCAGCACGGCGCGTCCTCCGGATTTGTTCGGGCCGGCAGGATAGCGTCGGCGACCGGGACCGCAATGCGCCGCCGGGCCTATTCGGCCGAGATGCCCCTTGCTAGTCTCCTGCCCGAACCGCTCGGCTGACAGGGGCGGATGGGTGCCGCGCCGGCAATTCCCCCACCCGCCATGGCGATCGGACGCCCGGCGACATGGTGCCGGGGCGAGCGGCGCAGCCCGACAGGAGGAAATCGGCAATGCGCACGCGGCGATTCGATCGGATCGGCAACGGCGGTCTGACCTTCACCGAACTCGGCCTCGGCACGGCGCCGTTCGGCAATCTCTACAAGGCGATCACGGAGCCGGAGGCCGATGCCGTCCTGGAGGCGGCCTGGACGAGCGGCGTGCGCTACATCGATACCGCCCCGCAATATGGCTACGGCCTGTCCGAGACCCGGTTGAACCGGTTCCTGCGCGGCGTGAAGCGCGACGACTATGTCATCTCGACCAAGGTCGGCCGCCTGCTCAAGGCCTGCCCGCCGGCGGAACGCTCCGGCCAGGGCAAGTTCTTCGACACGCCGAGCCGCCGCGAGGTGTTCGACTACAGCTACGACGGCGTGATGCGCTCGTTCGAGGCCTCGCTGGAACGGCTGGGTCTCGACCGGGTCGACATCCTGTTCGCCCACGATCTCGATGTCTTCACTCATGGCAGCCAGGCGGCCCTCGACGAACGGCTCGAGGCGTTCATGCGCTCGGGCTACTACGCGCTGCTCTCGCTGCGCGACCAGGGCGCCATCCAGGCCTTCGGCGCGGGCGTGAACGAGTGGCAGTCCTGCGAAACCATGGCGCGGCGGGGCGATTTCGACCTGTTCCTGCTCGCCGGTCGCTACACGCTCCTGGAACAGCAGGCCCTCGACAGTTTTCTGCCGCTGTGCGAGGCGCGCGGCATCGGAATCGTGCTTGGCGGACCCTACAATTCCGGCCTTCTCGCCACGGGCCCCCGCCCCGGCGCCTTCTACAACTACAATCCGGCACCGGTCGAGATCCTGGAGCGGACCGGTCGGCTGCAGGCGGTCTGCCAGCGTCACGGCGTCCGCCTGATCGAGGCGGCCTTGCGCTTTCCCCTCGCCCACCCGGCTGTGGTTTCGGTGATCCCGGGCGGCCAGAGCGCCGCCGAGGTCCGCGGCAATCTGGACATCCTGGGCGCGGCCATTCCGGATGCGCTCTGGGCCGACCTGAAGCGCGAAGGCCTGCTCGCGCCGCATGCACCCGTCCCCGGCGAGGCCCGATCGTGACGCGGCGCATCGACGCCCACCAGCACTACTGGGACCCCCGCCGCGGCGACTACGGCTGGATGCCGGCCGACGATCCGGTGCTGTCGCGCGCCTACCGGCCTGCCGACCTCGCGCCCGACCTGGACGCCGCCGGCTTCGAGGCGACCGTGCTGGTCCAGGCGGCGCCGAGCCTCGACGAGACCGAATACATGCTCGGCATCGCCGATGCCTGCCCGACGGTCGCCAAGGTGGTCGGCTGGATCGACTTCGAACGGCCGGAGCAGCGCGCCCGCCTGGAACGCTTCGCCGCCCATCCGAAATTCGCCGGCATCCGCCCGATGATCCAGGATATCGCGGATGTCGACTGGATGCTGCGGGCCGACGTGCAATGGGCATTCGCCGCCGCAGGCGAACTCGACCTGACCTTCGATGCCCTCGGCTTCTCCCGTCACCTCGGCAACTTCCTGACCGTCTTCCGCCGCAATCCGGGCCTGCGCGTGGTCGTCGACCATGCCATGAAGCCGCGCATCCGCGATCGCGGCACGGTCGACGACGACTTCTCGGCCTGGTCGGCCGGCATCGCCGCGATCGCGCGCGAGACGCCGGCCTTCTGCAAGCTGTCCGGACTGGTTACGGAAGCCGAGCCGGGTTGGACGGTCGAGGCGCTGAGACCCTATGTCGACCATCTCCTGGAGACCTTCGGTCCGCGGCGGCTGATGTTCGGCTCGGACTGGCCGGTCTGCCGGCTGAGAACCGAATATGCGGGCTGGGTCTCTGCGGCAGAAAAGCTGACGGCTGATCTCGGCGCGAGCGATCGGGCCGAGATTTTCGGCGGCACGGCCGCCCGATTCTATCGGATCGGCCGGCACTGACGGCGGCGTGGCGGAGAGTACCGGCCCCGGACGCGTGACCGTTCCGCCTCGAGTCCGATGCCGAAGCAATATCCCCGCCCGGAAGCACCCGAATGCTGCCGCCGCAAGTTTATGTTTGGCCAAGCTTTTCTGCTCCGATCAGAGTGCAGCCGCTCCGATCGAACCGTGCTCTAGACGCCCGGAAATCGAATGACATTGTCGGCGGTGACGGGCTCAGAGGCGACGTGCTCTCCGGCCCGGATGCGGTCGAAAGCCCGGGCGATCGCTTCGCCGAGCGCCGCTTCCGAAAAGGGCTTCCATAGGATTTCGATTTTTGCGGGCGTCGCCTGCTCCAGCATCTCGCTGTAACCGGTCATGAGGATCATGGGCAGATCGGGTCGGCTTCGAGCCAGACTTTCGGCAAGGTCGAGCCCGGATTGACCCGGCATCACGACATCGCAAAGAACCAACTCATAGGAGCCGCCCGCCAGCACGTCCGCGGCCCGTTCGGCGTCGGTAACCCAATCGACGGCATAGCCGAGGCCCTTGAACATCTCCATCACCGAGGCCGCCACGCAGGGATTGTCCTCGACCAGCAGCATGGCATGGCCCGGCCGGGCGGCTGCCATCGTCAGCCCGCCCGGTTCCCCAGAGTCCCGAACGGCCGCCTTGACCCGCGGCAGCCAGAGCGTCACCGACGTGCCCCGACCCAAGCTGCTTTCGATCGTCACGACTCCGCCGGCATTGCGGGCGAAACCATAGACTTGGCTGAGACCGAGTCCCCGGCCCGCCTGCCCCTTGGTGGTGAAGAACGGCTCGAAGACCTTGCCGAGATGATCGGGCGCAATCCCGGAGCCGGTATCGCGGACCGTGACCGTGACCGCTTCGCCAGTAAGCGGCAAGGCAGCATCGTCGGCGGTGACGTTACGGGCCAAAAGATTGAGTCGACCGCCGGCCGGCATGGCGTCGCGTGCGTTGACGGCGAGATTGATGAGCGCCACCTCGAACGCGTTGCGATCGACCCGAACCGGCCAAAGGTCGCCCGCCATCGCGACTTCCACGTCGATATCGGCCCGGGTGGATTGGACCAGCAGGCGTTTCAGCTCCGCTGCCAGGCCTTGGAGACGGATCGTGGTGGCCTGCGCAGCGGATGGCCGCGAAAAGGCCAGCAATTGGCGGGTCAGCGTCTGACCCCGCTCGGCCCCGGCCGCGATGGCATCGATCAGCCGGCCGGATCGGGCGGGGTCGGTGGCGCGCCGGCGCAGGGCCTCGGCGCTGCCGCGGACGATCATCAGAATGTTGTTGAAGTCATGCGCGACGCCGGCCGTCAGACGGGCGACCGCCTCCATCTTCTGTGCCTGATAGAGGGCCTCCTCGATGGCGTGGCGCTCTTCCTCCATCTGCTCCCGAAGCCGCTTTTCGTCCTCCAGTTCGCCGCGCGCCCGGCTCTCGCTCTCCGCGAAGCGCACCGCTATCCGGATCAGTTGGAACAATCCGAAGATACCCGCGATGCCGATCAGCAGCGGCCACAGCATGGCCTCGCGCCAAGCCTTCCAGACCTGCGCATCGTCGATCGAAACGGAGACATAGAGCGGATAGCCGGCCACCTTGTGATAGCCGATCGTCCTTGGCACGTTTTCGAAGACGCCGCGTCCAGTGATGACATCCCAATCCGGCTTACGCGCAATCGTTTTGACGAATCGCTCCAAATTCGCATCTTGAATGTTCATATTCGGCAGTTCTGGGAAGCGTACCAAGACCGTAGCGTCATCCCGCCACAATGTGACGTGATTTATGCCACTTTGACCGTATTTTCGAAAATACGAATTGAAATATTCAGGCTGGACCGAGATGGCGATGACACCTGAAAAACTCCCGTCTGCCCGTGCCCGGCGATAACTCACCTGAAAAAACCGAGAGTCCTGAACGCGGCCGACCATGATCTCGCTGATGTAGGGCTTGTCTTCCTTGACTTGAGCCTTGAAATACGCGCGATCCGACAGATCGAGATTCGGCGGCAGCGGGAAGATGTTCGCGCTGACCAGCGGCCGCCCGGTTTCGTCGAGGACCCAGATGCCCTGGACCTGCGGATAGTCCTGGCTGAAGCGTTCGAGCTTGCGGTGTATCCGAACCTCGTCGGCCCGCACCTGATCGTTGGTCAAACCGTCCGTGGCTTCGTCGATATAGGCGCGGATCAGTTCGAAGGTGCCGAAGACCCGTTCGACATGCTCCTGGACGAGCACCATCTGACTGTAGACGGTCTCCCTCGCCGCCCTGGCGCGTTCAGTATAGGACAGTACCGCAAAGCCGATGAGTAAGGCGATCGGCACGAGCAGGCTGCCGGCGGTGACGATACGCAAGGCCCAGTGACCTGAGCTGCGCGAACGACAGCCAGCACCAATCTTTGCACCAACCTCGCCGGCAGAGATCATGTCGCACACGGGCACCGGGCTGGCTCGTCCGTCCTGCGAGCCACAGTTTTCCATCGCTCCGATTGCGTTGCCGGTCAATCGCCCGCTCGGTCGATCGTCGCCAGCCAAATCGTTCCCGGCCCGTCGGATTGGACAAGGCACGGAAATCGGTCGGCGAATTGCAAGCCGTCCATGGCCGCGAGTCCGACGGCGCGGTCGCCGACGGTCACGCCGCCCTGTCCGGTCTGCCAGAGCAGCACGCCCGGTCCCGCCGTCAGCGCGTGCGAACCAGAGAGTTCGATTCGCTCCAGGCGTGCCGTCCGGCCCCGGCGGACCATCAGGTTCAGATCGGTCACCGGACCGCCGGCCAGCTGCCCGTCCGTCGGCGCGTCACCCGGAAAGGCGAATGGGTCCGAGCGGGGGTTGAGCCGGACCGTACCGATCCCCTCGACCGTCAGGATCAGGCCGTCGCCGGCCAGGATGCCAATGATGCGGTCGATGCCCGGGAAGGTCGAGAAGGGGCCGTCGCTGGCGACCTCGGCGGCCGAAAGCCGCCAGTCGAAATCATCGAGACCCGCCCCGTCCGGAAAGACGGCGATCTCGGTCGTCACCCCGCCGCCGTTCTTCCAGGGCCTGGGCACGCGGGCGGCGGCGGGGAGCAGGACGGGCCGGCTCACCCGAGGATGCCCGGCAGATCGAGGCCCTGCTCGCGGGCGCAATCGAGCGCGATGTCGTAGCCGGCATCGGCATGGCGCATGACGCCGGTCGCCGGATCGTTCCACAGCACCCGGCCGATGCGCTTCGCCGCCGCCTCGCTGCCGTCGCAGCAGATGACCACGCCGGAATGCTGCGAAAAGCCCATGCCGACGCCGCCGCCGTGATGCAGCGAGACCCAGGTCGCCCCGGAGGCGCAGTTGAGCAGCGCGTTGAGGAGCGGCCAGTCGGAGACGGCGTCGGAGCCGTCCTTCATCGCCTCGGTCTCGCGGTTCGGCGAGGCGACCGAGCCGGAATCCAGGTGGTCGCGGCCGATCACGACCGGCGCCTTCAGTTCGCCGCGCGCGACCATCTCGTTGAAGGCCAGGCCGAGCCGGTGGCGGTCGCCGAGGCCGACCCAGCAGATGCGCGCCGGCAGGCCCTGGAAGGCGATCCGCTCGCGCGCCATGTCGAGCCAGTTGTGCAGGTGCTTGTTGTCGGGCAGCAGTTCCTTGACCTTGGCGTCGGTCTTCCAGATGTCCTCCGGATCGCCCGACAGCGCCGCCCAGCGGAACGGCCCGATGCCGCGGCAGAACAGCGGCCGGATATAGGCCGGCACGAAGCCGGGGAAGTCGAAGGCGTCGGCGACGCCCTCCTCCTTGGCCATCTGGCGGATGTTGTTGCCGTAGTCGAGCGTCGGCACGCCGGCATGGTGGAAGTCGAGCATGGCGCGGACATGGGCCGCCATGGAGGCGCGCGCCGCCGTCTCGACCGCCTTCGGATCGCTCTCGCGCCGGCTCGCCCATTCGTCCAGCGTCCAGCCGACCGGGAGGTAGCCGTTGATCGGATCATGCGCCGAGGTCTGGTCGGTGACCGCATCCGGGCGCACGCCGCGGCGCACCAGTTCGGGCAGGACTTCGGCGGCATTGCCGACCAGGCCGACCGAGAGCGGCTTCTTGTCGCGGCAGCTTTGCTCAATGATGGCAAGCGCTTCGTCGAGGTCCTTCGCCTGGACGTCGAGGTAGCGGGTCTTCAGCCGCATCTCGATGCGCGAGGGCTGGCACTCGATCGCCAGGCAGGAGGCGCCCGCCATGACGGCCGCCAGCGGCTGCGCGCCGCCCATGCCGCCGAGCCCCGCGGTCAGGATCCAGCGGCCCGACAGGTCGCCGCCATAGTGGCGCCGGCCGACCTCGACGAAGGTCTCGTAAGTGCCCTGCACGATGCCCTGGCTGCCGATATAGATCCAGGAGCCGGCCGTCATCTGGCCGTACATCATCAGGCCCTTGCGATCGAGCTCGTGGAAATGGTCCCAGGTCGCCCAGCGCGGCACCAGGTTGGAATTGGCGATCAGCACGCGCGGCGCGTCGGCGTGCGTCCGGAACACGCCGACCGCCTTGCCGGACTGGACCAGCAGGGTCTGGTCCTCTTCGAGCCGCTTCAGGGTCTCGACGATGCGGTCATACTGGTCCCAGTCGCGCGCGGCGCGGCCGATGCCGCCATAGACGACCAGCTCCCCCGGCTTTTCGGCGACCTCCGGGTCAAGATTGTTCATCAGCATGCGCAGCGGCGCTTCGGTCATCCAGCTCTTGGCGTTGAGCACGGGACCGCGCGGGGCACGGATGACGCGGGCATTGTCGATGCGGGAGACGGGGCGGGTCATGGACGGGCTCCTTCGAGCGCAAAGGCGAGGCAGGTCTTGAGAACGGAAACGAGGCGGTCGCGCATCGGCGCCGCGAAGGCCGGATCGAACGGCGCCGGCCAGGTCTCGGGGCCGAGCGACCCGGAAGGATCGGCCATGTAGCCGCGGCAGGCGAGTTCCATCTGCACGGCATGGACGCCGTCGGCCGGCCGGCCGAGGCTGCGGGTGATGAAGCCGCCCTTGAAGCGGCCGTTGGTGACGCGGTCGAAGCCGCCGCCCGACACATCCGCCTCGATGCGCGTGGTCAGCGCGGGATCGCAGCTCGCGCCGGAATTGGTGCCGATGTTGAAGTTCGGCAATGAGCCCTCGAACAGGCGCGGGATCACCGACCGGATCGAGTGGCAGTCATAGACCACGACGCGCGGGTGGATCGCCCTCAGGCGCGCGATCTCGGCGGCGAGCGCGTCGTGGTAGGGCTCGAAATAGGCCGTCCGCCGCGCCGCGATCTCGGCCGCATCGGGCTCTTGCCCGGACCGGTACAGCGGCTCGCCGTCGAAGGTCTCGACCGGGCAGAGGCCGGTCGTCGCCTGGCCCGGATAGAGCGAGACGCCGGACGGGTCGCGGTTCACGTCGATCACCGTGCGCGAGATCGCCGTGTGCACCACGGTCGCGCCGAGCCCGGCGGCGAAGTCGTAGAGCCGGTCGATCCACCAGTCGGCGTCCTTGCGCGCCAACCAGGGCGAGACGAGGCGATCTTCGAGCGCGGCCGGGATGTCGGTCCCGGTATGCGGGATCGAGACCAGGAGCGGCGCGTCGCCGCGGGTGACGGTCAGCCAGCCGGTCGGGGCCATCAGAACAGCCCCGGCAGGTCGAGCCCGGCGGCCGCCGCGATGGCGCCGGAGCGGACCAGACGGTTGGCGGCCTCCATGTCGGGGTGGAAGTGCCGGTCGTCGTCGAGATGCGGTACCGCGGCGCGCAGCACCCGGCGGACGGCCTCGAGCGGGTCAGAGGAGGTCAATGGCGCATGGAAATCGACGCCCTGCGCGGCCGCCAGGAGTTCGATCCCGATCACCGCCTCGGCATTGGCGATCATGCCGAGCAGCCGCCGCGCGCCATGGGCGGCCATCGAGACGTGGTCCTCCTGGTTGGCCGAGGTCGGAATGGAATCGACGCTCGCCGGATGGGCCATCTGCTTGTTCTCGGAGACCAGCGCGGCGGCGGTGACCTGCGGGATCATGAAGCCGGAATTGAGCCCCGGCTTCGGCGTCAGGAAGGCCGGCAGGCCGGACAGCGCCGGGTCGACCAGCATGGCGATGCGCCGTTCGGCGATCGAGCCGATCTCGCACACCGCCATGGCGATCATGTCGGCCGCGAAGGCGACCGGCTCGGCGTGAAAATTGCCGCCCGACAGGGCCTCGCCCTCCTCCGCGAAGATCAGCGGATTGTCGGAGACGCCGTTGGCTTCCGTGCCGAGAAGCCCGGCGGCGCTGCGGAGAACGTCGAGCACGGCGCCCATGACCTGCGGCTGGCAGCGCAGGCAATAGGGATCCTGCACACGCGGATCGTCGACCAGGTGCGACTGGCGGATCGCGCTGCCGGCCATCAGCCGGCGCAGCGCGTCGGCGGTCTCGATCTGGCCGCGGTGGCGGCGCAGGCGATGGATGCGCGGATCGAACGGGGCGTCGGAACCGCGCGCCGCGTCGGTCGAGAGCGCCCCTGTGACCAGCGCGGTCTGGAACAGCCGCTCGGCCTGGAACAGGGCGGCGAGCCCGTAGGCGGTCGAGAACTGGGTGCCGTTGAGGAGCGCGAGCCCTTCCTTGGCGCCGAGCGTCAGCGGGGCGAGGCCGGCGCGCGCGAGCGCATCGGCGGCCGGGACATGGGCGTCGCCGACCAGGATATGGCCGACGCCGATCATGGCCGCGGTCATATGGGAGAGCGGGGCGAGGTCGCCGGAGGCGCCGACCGAACCCTGGCAGGGCACGACCGGGATCAGATCGCGCGCCAGCATGGCGACCAGGAGATCGATCACTTCCGGCCGGACACCCGAGGCGCCCTGCGAGAGGCTGGCGAGCTTCAAGGCCATCATCAGCCGGGCGACCGGCTTCGGCATCGGCGCGCCGGTGCCGGCGGCATGGCTGAGCACGATGTTGCGCTGCAGCGTCTCCAGGTCGGCATCGGCGATGCGCACGCTGGCGAGCTTGCCGAAGCCGGTATTGATGCCGTAGACCGGCGCGCCGGCCGCGAGGATGCGGCGGACGGCCTCGGCGCTGGCGACGATCTTCGGCCGGCAGGCCGGATCGAGGGCCAGATCGGCACCCTCCCAGACCGCGCGCCAGGACGCGAGCGAGACCTCGCCGGGATGGATCGCAATGCTCATCGGCCTCTCCGGATGCGGGCGTGCAGGGGATTGAAGCCGAGCCGGTAGACCAGTTCGGCCGGGCGATCGATGTCCCAGATGGCGAGATCGCACCACTTGCCGGCCTCGATCGTGCCGGTCTCGGCCGCCAGCCCGAGGGCCTGGGCGGCGTGGCGCGTGATGCCGAGGAGGCATTCCTCGACGGTCATGCGGAACAGCGTCGCCGCCATGTTCATGGTCAAAAGCAGCGAGGTCATCGGCGAAGTGCCGGGATTGCAGTCGGTCGCCAACGCCATCGGCACGCCGGCGGCGCGGAACAGGTCGATCGGCGGTACCTTGGTCTCGCGGATGAAATAGAAGGCGCCCGGCAGGATCACCGCCACGGTGCCGGCCGCCGCCATCGCGGCCGCACCCTCGGCATCGGCATATTCGAGGTGATCGGCCGACAGCGCCCCGAAGCGGGCCGCAAGGGCGGCGCCATGCAGGTTGGAGAGCTGGTCGGCATGGAGCTTGACCGGCAGGCCGAGCGTCGTCGCGGCCTCGAACACCCGCGTCATCTGCTCGGGCGAGAAGGCGATGCCCTCGCAGAAGCCATCGACCGCATCGGCGAGGCCCTCCGCCGCGATGGCCGGCAGCATCTCGTCGGCGACCTTGGCGATATAGGCATCCTTGTCGCCCCCGGCCTCGACCGGCAGGGCGTGGGCGCCGAGGAAGGTCGTGGCGACGCCGATGTCGCGAACCGTGCCGAGCCGGCGCGCGGCGCGCAACTGCTTCGCCTCGGTCTCCAGATCGAGCCCGTAGCCGGACTTGACCTCCACGGTGGTGACGCCCTCGGCGATCAGCGCATCGAGCCGCGGCAGGGTCGCGGCGACGAGATCGGCCTCGCTCGCCGCGCGCGTCGCCTTGACGGAGGAGACGATGCCGCCGCCGGCGCGCGCGATCTCCTCGTAGCTGGCGCCCTGCAGCCGCAGTTCGAATTCGTGCGCACGGTCGCCGGCATGAACCAGATGGGTGTGGCAGTCGATCAGACCAGGCGTGATCCAGCGTCCGCCGCAATCGACCGTCTCGGCCGCCTCGCGCAGAGCCGCCGGCATGTCGGCCTCGGGGCCGGCATAGACGATCCGCCCGCCGCTTGCGGCGACGGCGCCGGCCTCGACGATCCCGAGCCCCGGAAGACCGGGGGCCATGGTGGCGAGCCTGGCGTTGCGCCAGAGGCGGTCGGGTCGGGGCATGGTCATCGCGCTCTCCCTGCGGTCATTATGTATAGACATATACCGGAACCAGACGCAAGAGGGCGGTCCGTATTTCCCCCTTCCGGGAGCGTCGTGACAAGGCGGCCGAACAAAGGCGGGGCACGGAAACGCAAACGGGGCGCCGCTTCGGCGGCACCCCGGGAATCAGGCGAACGGCAGGAGAAATGCGGCCGATCAGTTCGTGATCAGCGCATACTTATTGGCATGCTGGCCGCGATTGACGACCTTCACGGTAAAGCTGCCGTTCCAGCGCGGCGTCCAGCCGCAATAGACCACGTCGCTGGCGTCGGTATCCGAGCAGATCAGGTTGCCGTTCTGGTCGTAGACGAAGAGATCAAGATCGGTGCGGCCCGAGCCCTCGGCATAGACCTCGGCATAGCGGCCGCCGGCGAAGCCGACATTCGAATAGGTGTCGGTGCCGCGCGCCGGCACGACGTTGACGTTGTAGCCCGGCCCGGCCAGACGCCCTTTCGGCTGGGTGGCGATCACGTCGTCGGCCAGCGCCAGGATGGTCGGATCGTTGCGCGACATGGCCTTGGCCTCGGCCAGGATCGAAGCGACCGTCAGGATGGCGCTGTCGTCCTTGGGCCCCGCCTCGCCGCCTTCGGTCTTCGGCTGGCGTTCGATCGGGTGCAGCGGCGCCTGGGCGCGCAGTTGCGCGGCGACCACCAGGGCCGCGGGGCTGCGGTTGGCACGGCCGAAATCGACCAGTTCGCGGGACATCTGCAGATACTTGGCGATCGCCTCGCCGTCCTTCTTCGCCGAGCCGTCGGCGCGGTTGACGCCCTCCTGGGCGGAGGCCGGGACGGCAAGGCCGGCGAGAAGGGAGCCGGCGAGAAGCACAGCAAAGCGAACCGGGCGCGTGATCATGATTTCCCCCGTGGCATTGAACCGGCGGCAAGCCGGATCGCGAGAACCGGCCCCTGCCCCCCGGTCGAAACGCGACGGCGGGACCTTAAGCCCTTGCGCCGCCACGGCGCAACGACGGCCTGCGTGACAAATTCCGTCATTCGCATGGTCGGTTGCGCGAACGCGGCGGGCGGCGGGGTGTCCGCTGCCGGATGACGGAATTTTTCACGGGAGGACTTCGCCGCGAGAGGGTAAAACGGCATGTCCTTCGACTCGAACCCCGCTCTCCGGGCGGTACGGTGACCATGGGCCGACGCGCATTCCCTCTCGTCCTCGCCGGCTTCTTTGCCGTCGCTCTCGTCGCCGGCGTGATCCTTCTGGTCCGTCCGAGCTGCAGCTGCGCGCCGGTCCCACGGCCTTCCGCCGTCGACATGGCGCCGACGACCGCTCCGGCCCCGCCCGCCAGCCCGGCTTCGATCGCTCTGGCGGCGACCCTTTCGGTCCATCCCCTCGGCGGCGAGGAGGCTCCGGCCGTCGGCACCGCCTTCCGCGATGCCGCGACCGGGCTGATCGTGACCACCGCCCATGTCGTCGGCGATGCCGAGGCGGTCGTACTGGCCGACCGCGCCGGCCGCCGAGCCGAGGCGCGGGTCGTGGCGCGCGATGCGATCAAGGACATCGCCGCTCTGACCGGCGGGCCGGATGGGCCGGGAATCGCGGTCGCGCCCGAGGACCGGCTGGCGCCGGGCGACGAGGTCCTGGCCGTCGGCGCCCCGCTCGGGCTCGGCCACTCGGTCACCCGCGGCATCGTCTCGGCGCTCGGCCGCGAGATCGACGCGCGCTCGCCCTACCCGGCCATCCAGCATGACGCGGCGCTCAATCCCGGCAGTTCGGGCGGGCCGCTGGTCGACCGCGCCGGCCGCGCCGTCGGCCTCAACGCCGCCATGCCGGACGGCTTCCGCCGCCATGTCGGCATCGGCTACGCCATTCCGGGCTCCGTGGTCGCCCGCTTCCTGGCCGACGTCGCCGCCGGGCGGCCGGTCGGCACGCGCACCGTCGGTCTGGTCGCCCGCAGCATCGAGGGCGACCTCGCGCGGGCGCTCGGCAATCCCGTCGGCAGCGGCGTCCTGGTCGAGGAGATTGCGCCGGGCGAAGCCGCCGACCGGGCCGGGCTGCGGGCCGGCGACGTGATCGTCGGGGCCGCCGGCCGCAAGGTCGGGCGCGCCTTCGATCTGACGTTGGCGTTCGATGCGGCCGGCATCGACAGGCCGGTTCCCCTCACCGTGCGCCGGGCCGGATCCGAACTGATGCTCGACCTGCCGCCGGCGCCGCCATCCGCCGTTGCTCCGTTCGCGGCCTTGACGCCCGACGGCCGGGCCGCGCCAATCGCCGCCGGCCGTCCCGATGCCGCCGGTCTCGGCCTTGCCTTCGCGTCGAGCGGCAGCGAACTCGCCGAACCGGATGCCGGCACGCCGGCCGCCGCCGCCGGCATCCGCGCCGGGGATGCCGTCCTGGCGGTCGGGACCGACCCGGTCGCGTCGGCAGAAGAGGCGCGCGCGCGGGTCGCCGCCCGTCCGGCCGCGACCGCCGTCCTGCTCTTGCGCGGCGCCGACGGCAGCACCCGCTATGTCCTGGTCGATCCGGCCAGGGGTCCCGGCGACGGCATCGGCGCGCGCGGCAATGTCCGCCCGCGCGATAGCATCGGCTTCTGAGGGGGGCTGCGACGTGAAACGGGTGCTGCTGGTCGAAGACGACGATGCCGCGGCGGCCGATCTCGCCCGCATCGCCGACGCCGCCGGCTGGGCCTCGACCCGCGTCGCCTCCATCGCCGGCGGCCGGACGGCGGTTGCCCGCGAGACGTTCGATCTTCTGGTCGTCGACCGAATGCTGCCGGACGGCGACGGGCTCGATTGGGTGCGCGGCCTGCGCGGCCGGGGGCCGGCCGTCCCGGTGCTGATCCTGAGTGCTCTGGGCCGCGCTGCCAACAAGGTCGAGGGGCTCGACGGCGGCGCCGACGACTATCTGGCCAAGCCGTTCGATCCGGACGAGTTCGTCGCCCGCGCCCGCGCCCTGATGCGCCGCGCCGCCATGCCGGCGGAGAGCCCCGATCTGCTCCGGCTCGGCGATGTCGAGATCCACGTCAAGGCGCGCACCGTGCACCGACGCGGCCAGTTCGTCGCCGTCTCGCGCAAGGAATTCGAGCTGCTGCGCATGCTGGCCGACCATGCCGGCGACGTGCTGACCCGCTCGATGCTGCTCGACGCGGTCTGGAACCTGCGCTTCGATCCGCAGACCAACGTGGTCGATGTCCATGTCAGCCGGCTGCGGCGCAAGCTGGAGATCGACGGCCTGCCCAATCCGATCGTCACCCAGCGCGGCGAGGGCTACGCCTTCGAGCCGGTCGATCCGTCCGAGACGAGAGGTCCGAGCCAGACCGGGGGGCCGGACGCGACCGCCGCGCGGCACCCGTGACGGCGCCTGCGACCCCAAGCGCTGCGCCCCCAAACCCGGCGGCCCCAGACCCGGCGACCCGACGCCCGACCGCCCTCGCCCGCTCGGCGACCTTCCGGCTCGCGCTCGGCATCGCGCTGGCGATCACCATCGCCAATGGGGTGATCTTTGCCGGGGTCTACTGGTTTGCCGCGCGCGAGGTGGCCGCCCGCACCGAGGCGCTGGTCCGCGCCGATCTGACCGGGCTCGCCGACCTCTACGCCCAGCGCCGCCTGATCGCGTTGCGCGAGGCGATCGAGACGCGGCTCGAACGCGATCCGACCGTCGCGGCGGTCTATCTCCTGACCGACAAGAAGGACGGCCGGCTCGCCGGCAATCTGGCGCAGTGGCCGGTGGGCGTCCCGACCGGCGATCGGCTCGGCCGCTTCACCGCCGCCGCCGACGGCCGCCCCCCCGGCGACTATTGGGGCGCCGGCACCACCCTGCCCGGCGGTTTCCGGCTCGTCATCGGCCATGCGCTGGCCGAGGACGACACCCATCTGGCCCGCCTCGCCCTGATCCTCATCGGCGCCTCCGCCGCCACCCTGGCGCTCGGCATCGGCGGCGGCGTGCTGGCCAGCCGGCGGCTGTTCGCCCGCATCCTGGCCGTCAACGAGGTTGCGGCCGCCGTCGAGGCTGGCACGATGGCTGCGCGCGTCGCCGGAGCCGACCGGCCGGACGAGTTCGGCGACCTCGCCCGCCACGTCAATGCCATGCTGGAACGCACCGAGCGCCTGATCGGGGGCCTGCGCGAAGTCTCCGACCGGATCGCGCATGAATTGCGCACGCCGCTCAACCGCATCCGCGGCCGTATCGACCTGATCGCCGATGCCGGCAGCGAGGCCGAACGTGCCGCCGCCGCCGAGGCTGCGCGGACCGAGGTCTCCGACACCGTCCGGGTGTTCGAGGCTCTGCTCGATATCGCCACCACGGAGGCCGAGGCCGGCAACCGGGCCGGCCTGGCGCCGGTCGATCTCGCCGCAGTGGTCGCCGACGTGGCCGACCTCTACGAGGCGGTGGCCGAGGAGCGCGGCATCACGCTGTCGGTCGCCGCGGCCGGGCCGGTGCCGGTGCTCGGCGACCGGATGCTGCTTGCCCGCATGCTCGCCAACGTCGTCGACAACGCGGTGAAATTCTCGCCGCCGGGGGCCGGGGTGACGATCGCCCTCACGGTTGCCGACGATCTTGCCGTGCTGTCGGTGACCGACCGCGGCCCCGGGCTCGACCCCGCCTTCCGCAAGCGCGCCTTCGACCGCTTCACCCGCGGCGCCGACACCGCCGAGGTGCCAGGCCATGGCCTCGGCCTCAGCCTGGTGCGCGCCATCGCCATCCGCCACGGCGCCCGGATCGAGCTCACCGATGCCCAACCGGGGCTGACCGTCACATTCCGGCTTCCCCTCGGCTCGGCCGCCTGACCGGGCGACCTCCGGCCGACCGGATCGCACTTTCGAACCGGTTTGGGCGCGTGCGCGCTCAGGCTCGGTGCGGATCTGCAACACGGCACCGATTACAGTAGATTACAAGATGCGTCATATCGCGAATTTCAGAGCGGATGCGTGGACAAGTGCGGGGTCGTGCCCGAACAATCCCGCAGCCTTTCAAACGCACCGCCTTCGTCGAGCATCCCTCCATGTCGCGTCCGCTGTCGTCCGCCATCCTCGTCCTTGCCGCCGGTCTGCTGTCCGGCTGCGCGAGCGTGCTCAACGAGCCGATCAACCTGCCGGCCATCGAGGCCGCCAATGCGGCGGAACCCGTCGCCCCGAATTCCGAGGACAACGCCACTCTGATCGGCCTGTCCTTCTCGGGCGGCGGGACGCGCGCTGCCGCCTTTTCGTTCGGCGTTCTGAAGGAGATGGCCGCAACGCCGCTGCCCGGAGAGACCGGCAAGCGCAGCATGATCGAGGCGATCGGCTTCGTCTCGGGCGTTTCGGGCGGCTCCGTGACCGCCGCCTATTTCGGTCTGAAGGGACCGCAAGGGTTCCAGGACTATCGCGAGAGCTTTCTGATCCAGAACGCCGAGGAATATCTGCGCACCTCGATGGTCCGGCCGTCGAACCTGCTGCGCGCGCTGTCGGGCGGCGTCAACGACCGCACCGGCTTCGCCCGCTGGCTGGACGAAAAGGTTTTCCACAATGCCCGCTTCGGCCAGATGCGCCGGCCGGGCGCGCCGGTCATCTGGATCAATGCCACCGATCTCTACAGCCGGGCCCCCTTCATCTTCGAGACCGAGACGTTCCGGGCGCTGTGCAGCGACCTGAACCAGTTGCCGCTGTCGGAGGCCGTCGCGGCGTCGGCCGCCGTGCCGGTGGCCTTCGCGCCGATCGTGCTCGAGGCCTATGGCCCTCGCTGCACCTACAATCCGCCCGGTTGGCTGGAGACGGCGCGCCACAACATGCAGGCCGCCCAGAGCCTCAAGAACTATGCGCGCGCGCTGGAGAATTACCGCGACCCGGCCAAGCTGAAATACGTCAAGCTGCTCGACGGCGGCCTGTCTGACAATTTCGGAGTGACCGGCCTGACGCTGGCGCGCGCCGCCTCGCAGACCGCCTACGGCCCCCTGACACCCCGTCAGGCCGTGCGCATGAAGCGGATGGTCTATCTGGTGGTCAATGCCGGCCGCGAGCAGATCGGCGATTGGGGCCGTCGCCTCGAAGGACCGAGCGGCGGTGAATTCCTCAGCGCCGTCACCGACGCGATGATCGAATCGACGGTCGCGGAAAGCTACGACGCCTTCCGGATGACCATGCGCGACTGGCAGCAGCAGCTGATCGAGTATCGCTGCAAGCTGTCCTTCAGCGAGGTCAAGCGCCTGCGCGGCTCGACGGCCGGCTGGGACTGCCGCGACCTGAAGTTCTTCATCGGCCAGGTCGCCTTCGACAACGTGCCCGACAAGCAGGCGGCGCTCAACCAGGTGCCGACCACGCTCCAACTTCCGGCAGCCCAGGTCGATCTGGTGATCGAGGCCGGCCGCGAGGCGCTGCGCGCCAACCCGACCTTCAACGGCGCCCTGCGCTCGATCGAAGGCGTGCGCACGGCCGGCAAGTCGCGGATGACGGTCGGCGAGACCGGGCCGGCCGGCGGCGGCGATTTCAAGCCCGATCCGCGATGACGCCCGCACCGCCCCCTCGGCCTGCCTTCATCCTGCGGTACGACCGGGCAGTCGCCAGTCTTGCCATGGCGGCGGCGGCCTTCACCACAGCCTATGCGCTGTCCAACGGCCTGCCGCTTGCCGTTCCGGCGGCCCTCGCGGGACTGGTGGCGACATTCATTCTATGGCGGCCGATGGTCGCCCGGCCGCCGCGAACCTCGCTGTGGGGGGCGATCGGGCTCGGCGCTGCGGTGGTGCTGATCAGCTACCCGGTCATGCTCGCCATCGGCCTGCCCTTCGAGGCCATCCTGTCCGAAAAGCCGATCGAGGCCCCGGCCGGTTCGTCCGGACGCCTCGAAGATTTCGCATACATGTTCGCCTTCGCGATGACCTACGGGCTCTTCTTCGGGGTCATGCTGACCGGATGGATCACGCTGCCGATCGGCATGGCGGTCGCCTGGACGATCGCCTTCTGGCGCCGTTCGGCCGAGAAGTGTCTGGCGGAAGGTGTCCCCGGCGCGCCCGCACCGATGACCTCCGAGCCGCCGCGCTGACGGGACGGCCGAAGCGGCGTCGGGCAGGATCGGGGTGCCTCGGCCGTCCGCACCAGGGGTGCGACGCCCTATCCCTCCCGCGACATGCCGCGTCGTCCGGCGGATAGCTCCGGGCGGCGCCGGCTCCGACACTCCCGACCGATTGAAGCGCCGGGATCCGGGGGAAAGACAATGAGAACGCATGCGCGCGTGGTGGTCATCGGCGGTGGCGTGGTGGGCGTGGGCACGCTCTATCATCTCGCCAAGAAGGGCTGGACCGATGTCTGCCTGATCGAGCGCAAGGAGCTGACCTCCGGCTCAACCTGGCACGCGGCCGGCCTCTTGCCGCTGTTCAACCTGTCCTATTCGGTCGGCCAGCTGCACAAATATTCGGTCAAGCTCTACGAGAGCCTGGAAGCCGAGACCGGCCAGCATGTCGGCTTCCGGAAAGTCTCCAACATCCGTCTCGCCCGGACCAAGGATCGCTGGGACGAGTACATGTACTACAAGGGCATCGCCGACACGATCGGGATCCGTGTTGAGGTGCTGACACCCGACGAGGTCAAGGCCATCTGGCCGCTCTGCGAGACCGACGGGCTCCTCGGCGCGATCCGCCACCCCGACGACGGCTATATCCAGCCCGCCGACCTGACCCAGGCCATGGCCAAGGGCGCCCGGCAGCTCGGCGCCGAGATCCATCGCTTCACCACCGTCACCGGCATCGAGCAGCTGCCGGGCGGCGAATGGCTGGTGAAAACCGACAAGGGCGACATCACCTGCGAGCATGTCGTGTCGGCGACCGGCAACTTCGCCCGCAAGACCGGCGCCATGGTCGGGCTCGACATCCCGGTCATCCCGGTCGAGCACCAATATATCGTCACCGAGCCACATCCGGCGATCCAGGCGCGGCATGCCGCCGGCCTGCCGGAAATGGGCGTGCTGCGCGAATCCGACAGCGCCTGGTACATGCGCGAGGAGGCCGGCGGCCTGATCCTCGGGCCCTACGAGCGCGGCGCGCCGTGCTGTTACATGGACGGCCCGGCCGACGACAGCGAATACGAACTGTTCCAGGAGGATCTCGACCGGCTCGCGCCGCATATCGAGACCGCCATGGTGCGCGTGCCGGCCTTCGGCGAGGTCGGCGTCAAGAAGGTCTATAACGGCGCCATCGCCTATACGCCGGACGGCTCGCCGATCGTCGGCCCCGCACCGGGCCTGAAGAATTTCTGGCTGAACGAGGGCCATTCCTTCGGCGTCACGGCCTCGGGCGGCGCCGGCTGGCAGCTGGCCGAATGGATCGTCGAGGGCGAGCCGACCATCGACATGGGCGGCGTCGATCCGCGCCGCTTCGGCCCCTATGCCTCGCGCGGCTATCTGCGCGAAAAGAACGAGGAAGCCTACCGCAACGTCTTCACGCCGCACTATCCGGACGAGGAGCGCGAGGCCGCGCGCCCGCTCAAGACCTCGCCCTGCTACGACCGGATGAAGGCGCTCGGCGCCGTGTTCGGCTCGGTCTACGGCTGGGAACGCCCGAACTGGTTCGCACCGGAGGGCTATGCGATCGACGTGGCAAGCCTCGACAAGCCGGATGTGATCACCAACCACAACCATCCGACGCCCGATGCCGACGGCACCGTGAAGGAGATCTGGTCCTTCCGGCGTTCGAACTATTTCCAGCATGTCGGCAACGAGATCCGCGCGGTCACCGAGGGCGTCGGCCTGCAGGACATGACGCCCTTCGCCAAGATGCTGGTGACCGGCCCCGGCGCGCGCGCCTGGCTCGACCGCATTCTGGCCAACCGCATCCCCAAGCAGCGCGGCCGGCTCGCCCTCAGCCACCTGCTGACCCCGTCGGGCGGCGTCCGGGCCGAGTTCACCGTCTACGAGCGCGCCGCCAACCAGTTCTATCTGGTCTCCGCCGGCGGCCTGGAGCGGCACGATCACGACGTACTGGAGCGGCTGCTGCCGGCGGATGGCAGCGTCAGGCTTCGTCCGCTGACGACCTCGATGGGCGTCTTCGTGCTGGCCGGGCCGCGCTCGCGTGAGTTGCTGCAGTCGCTGACCGATACCGACTTGTCCAATGCCGCCTTCCCGTGGCTGACCGGCAAGACGCTTTCGGTCGGCACCGTCGGCGTCGATGCGCTGCGCGTGAACTTCGTCGGCGAACTGGGTTGGGAACTGCACCACCCGATCGAAATGCAGAACCGCCTGTTCGACCTGATCATGCAGGCCGGCAAGCCGCTCGGCATCCGGCCCTTCGGCATCCGCGCCATGGTCTCGATGGCGCTGGAGAAGTCCTACCGCAACATGGGACGCGAACTGTCGATCGAGTATTCCGCCTATGAGAGCGCGCTCGACCGCTTCGTGCATCCCAACAAGGGCGACTTCATCGGCCGCGACGCGCTGGTCGCCGGCCGAGAGAAGGGTTATCCGAACCGCTTCGTCACGCTCGAACTTCTCGACGCGACCGATGCCGATGCCCGCGGCTCCGAGCCGATCCTGAAGGACGGCGTCCTGGTCGGCCGCTGCACCTCGGGCGGCTACGGCTGGCGGACCGGCAAGTCGCTGGCGCTGGCCATGGTCCGGCCCGATCTCGGCGAGGTCGGCACGGAACTGCAGGTTACCGTGCTCGGCACGACGCATCGCGCCGTCGTGGTCCCGGAGAGCCCGTTCGATCCGGACAATCTGCGCCTGCGCGCCTGAGAGCGGGACCGCGGACAGCACGGCTCGGGCGGCTGCACCTTCGTGCTGCGGCCCGGGCGTCCCCCTTTCCCTATTCGGGGATCGCATTGACTTCGGCGGCGGGCGGCCTTTTCATCTCCGGATGACCGAGACGATCAAAGGCCCTGCCTCGTATTTCCCGTCGATCGAGAAGAAATACGGCCGCCCGATCGCCGAATGGAAAGCCGTGGTCCGGGCCGCCTGTCCGGCCCGTCACATGGACCTCGTCGCCATGCTGAAGGACCAGCACGGCATGGGTCACGGCCACGCCAACGCGATCGTCGCGCACACTCTGGCCGAAGACAAAGCCTGATCGCGCGACACCGGAAAGCGTATCGCGCCGCCAAGGCCCCCGATCGGCCGGTTTCGGTGGGTTTGGCGCGACTTTACAGAATTCGTTAACCATACTGGAACGGTCCGGCGTCAAACTCCGCGGGGACTCGGAGTGATACGCCATGCTCGCCCTTGCCGGCACGTCCGCATCCACCATCAACCTGACCGCCTCGCTCTTCGCTTCGGGCGGCAGCATCGGCGCATCGGCGACAGGCGGCGGCCGATCGTCCGGCGCCAGCGCGCAGGCGGCCGTGGAGATCTCCGTCACCCGATCCAGCACGTCGACCCTCGCGATCAGCGCGCCGACGCCGCGGGATACCCTGGCAGGCGGACTGAAGTCGCTCGACGCCTCGCTCGACCATCTTCTCGCCAAGGACGGCGACGCTCAGGGCAGCGAGACGCTCGACCGCCTGCAATTCCTGCTCGACAGCCTGCAGATGATCCTGAAGGACCGGGACCTGTCGTCCTCGGACAAGATCGCCATGTTCGGCTATCTCTCCGACGTGGCGACCGGCAAGGCGCCCCCGGACGAGGCCAAGGCGGCCTTCGGCAAGGCGATGAGCGGGGTCGCGGATCGGGCGAACCTGCCGCCTGACCGGGCGGCCGACTATCGCACCCTGCTCGGCACCTTCGCGACGCTGCCCGAAACGCCGGCCGCCGCATCCGCCGAAGGAGTCGTCGCCACCGTCTCGCGGGCCGAGAGCCTGTCGGTCTCCATCAAGGGCACCTTCGAGGTGATGACCGACAAGGGCAGCATGACCGCCGAATTCGAGTTCAGCCAGGAGATGGTCGCCGGCTTCTCGGCCGCGATCGGCGACGGCGAGGCGGAGATCGCCGCCCTCTCGGCCTCGCGCTCGACCCTTTCGCTCCACATCTCGGCCACATCCGCCTATCGTGGCGGCGCGAATGCGGGGTCGTCCTGCGACAAGGCAGCGTGAAGGCCCGCCAAGGTTCCACCATGTCGTTCCGCCGACAGTGACGGTCCGGGAGACGATAGCCCGGCACGACGCGGCGAGGCAGCCTCATGGCTGGAAACCTGCCGCTGCGGCGCCGCTTCCTGCGCCCTCTATCCCCCTGAGGATCCGACCGAAATGGCCGACGACGATCTCGATCTGAATGCGCTCTCCGACGACGAACTCGTCGAGCAGATGTGGGACGACCTCTATGACGGCCTCGCCGCCGAGATCGAGGACAGCGTCAACATCCTGCTCGGGCGCGGCTGGACGCCCTACGACATCCTGACCAAGGCGTTGGTCGAGGGCATGCGCATCGTCGGCGTCGACTTCCGGGACGGCATCCTGTTCGTGCCGGAAGTGCTGATGTCGGCCAATGCGATGAAGGCCGGGATGGCCATCCTGCGGCCGCTGCTCGCGGAGACCGGCGCGCCGAAGATCGGCAAGATGGTCATCGGCACCGTCAAGGGCGACATCCACGACATCGGCAAGAACCTCGTCTGCATGATGATGGAAGGCGCCGGCTTCGAGGTGATCGACCTCGGCATCAACAATCCGGTCGAGAACTACCTGAAGGCGATCGACGAGCATCAGCCGGACATTCTCGGCATGTCGGCGCTGCTGACGACGACCATGCCCTATATGAAGGTGGTCATCGACACGATGCGCGAGAAGGGTATCCGCAACGACCATGTCGTGCTGGTTGGCGGCGCCCCGCTCAACGAGGCCTTCGCCGAGGCGATCGGCGCGGACGCCTATTGCCGCGACGCGGCCATTGCGGTCGAGACCGCCAAGACCTGGATGGCCCGGCGCCAGGGCTCGGTGCAGGCGCGCGGCTGATCTGGCGGTCGAAATCTGACATTTGCGTGCCGCAAATGTCAGATCGAATTGGCCACGCAATCAAGAATGTGAGCGGTTCGGAACAACGAGACGGGTGGGGACCATCCGTCTCGATCGAACCACTGGACCGGCGGCACCCCCGGTTGCCGCCTTCGCCGCCCGGACGGACCGAACCTCATGACGGACGACGGCGACGACGATCGCAAACCCCAGGACGGCGCTACCGGTGCCGGACGCGCCACGCCCGGCCGTCGCCGCGGCGGCCGGGCGGCCGCGATGGAACGGGCGGCCCGGACCGTCTCTCCGGCCTGGCCGACGACAACCACCGACGCCCCCGCCGGGGCCCCCGGCCGGGACATGGCGGTCTCGGTCACGGCCGCTTGCAAACCCGGCCCAACCGCCCGACCGGCCGTCGACCGGTCCGCTCGCACCCTGGTGATCGGCTGCGGGGCCGTCGTCCGCGAGGTGATGGCGGCGCTGCGGCTCGCCGGCCTCGACCATGTCGATGTCGTCGGCATCCCGGCCAAGCTGCACAACCGCCCCGAAAAGATCGCCGACGCCGTCCGCTGCCGAATCGCGAGCGCGCGCATCCGCGACGGCTATGGCCGCATCCTGGTCGCCTATGGCGATTGCGGCACCGGCGGCGAACTCGACCGGATGCTCGCAGCCGAGGGCGTCGAGCGAATCGCGGGCGATCATTGCTACGCCTTCTTTGCCGGCATCGACGAATTCGCGGCCTTGCACGACGCCGATCCGGCGACCTTCTATCTGACCGACTATCTCGCCCGCCATTTCGACAGCCTGGTCTGGCGCGGGCTCGGTCTCGACCGGCATCCCGACCTGCTCTCCGCCTATTTCGGCAACTACACCCGGCTGATCTATCTGGCGCAGATGCCCGACGCGAATTTGGAGGCGGATGCGCGCGCCGCCGCCCGGCGCCTGGGTCTCGCCTTCGAGATGCGGACGACCGGGCTCGGCGGCCTTGTCGACTGGATCGCCGGCGCCGCCTGAACGGGAACCTGCGCCCTGCCCGTCGACAACCATCCCGCCGGCGGCGAATTCGATTGTCCCAACCGGCTCCCGCCGATATGTCCTGCCGATGCGCCGCTCCACCGCCAACCTGATGCTTCTCGCCTGTGCCGCCATCTGGGGCACCGCCTTCGTGGCCCAATCGGTCGCCATGAAGACGCTGGATCCCTTCTGGTTCAGCGGATTGCGCTTCCTGATCGCCGCGGTGGCGCTGGCCCCCTTCGCGGCGGCGGAGCGGCGGCGCGCGCAGCAGCCGTATCCGCGTCGCCTCGTCGGCACGGTCGTGGCGATCTGCCTGGTGATGTTCGCCGCCTCGGCCCTCCAGCAGGTGGCGATGGTGTCGGCAACGGCCACCAATGCCGGCTTCCTGACCAGCCTCTACGTGCTCTTCACCCCGATCGTGGGCTGGCTGCTCTATCGGGACCGGCCGCGGCCGATCGTCTGGGTCGGCGCCGCGGTCGGCCTGTCCGGCACGTGGCTGCTCGGCGGCGGTCTATCCGGCTTCACCCGCGGCGACGGCATGATCGTGGTGACGGCAATCGGCTGGGCGGCGCTGATCGTCCTGATCGGGCGGGTGGTCCAGGCGGCCGGCCGGCCGGTCGGGCTGGCCTTCGTGCAGAGCCTCTTCACCGGGCTCGCCTGCGTGGCGATCGCGATACCCACGGCGCCGATCAGTCTGGACGCCGTCCGCGACGCCGTCTGGCCGCTGCTCTATGGCGGCCTGCTGTCCGGCGGGCTCGCCTATACGCTGCAGGCGCTGGCGCAGCGGCATACCAAAGCTTCGGATGCCGCGATCGTCTTTGCCGCGGAGGCGCCCTTCGCGGCCATCGGCGGCGCCCTCCTGCTCGGCGAAAGGCTGACCCCGGCCGCCATGGTGGGCTGCCTGTTGATCTTCGGTGCCATCCTGCTGGTGCAGCTCTGGCCGCAACCGCAAGACCGCGGCGTCGCGGCAACACCTTGATCAACTCCCACCCAACTGGATCGTTTCCAAACTTGTCTGGATTGAAGGAACAATGTCAGCCTTCTAGGCTGTCTCCATGCCCCGAACACTCTACCTGCATATCGGCATGCCGAAGACCGGATCGACCTCGATCCAGGAGTCGTTCGACGCCCACCGCGCCGAACTGCTGGCGGCAGGCATCAACTATCTCGATTTCGGACCGAGCCATTCCAAGGTTTTTCTGGCGCTGTTCTCGCCGAAGAAGATGAAACTGCGGACGAGGGTCACCAAGCATCTCGGTGCGGACACCGCGATGACCGACTACTCTCTCGACGATCTCGAACAGGCATTCACGACACAGCTGACGCTTCCGGGCGCTGGGATCACGATCGCCTCCGGCGAGATGCTGTTCCGGTTCTCCAAGGCCCAGTGCCGCGACCTGCATCGTTTCCTGGCGCCGCATTTCGATACGATCCGGGTCGTCGCCTACCTGCGCGAACCCCTCAGCCTTGCCAACAGCCGCGCCCAGCAGAACGTCAAGGGCGCCCGCGGCACCCTCGCCGAGATGGCCGACCCGGCCGCGATCCGGACCGGCCGCAGCCCGCTGGTGCCGCATTACCGCGAGCATCTCGAAACCTGGGCGTCCGTCTTCGGCCGGGATGCCATGATCCTGCGTGAATTCAACCGGGCACAATTCGTCGGCGGCGACCTGCTGGTCGACTTCTGCCATGTGGTCGGCGTGCCGGACGCCATGCACCAGGCGCTTGCGGGGATCTGGACGAAGACCGCCCGCAATGCCGAGTCGATCCTGATCCTCGACAGCTATCTGAGGCGCAGCCGTGAAGGCCGCCGTCCGGCCTTCGCCCCCCTGCGCGACCGCCTCGAAGATGTTCCCGGCTCGCACTTCTCGCTACCCGAACCGGTACTGCGGGCGGTGATGCAGGCGGTCGAGGAGGACGTGGCCTGGCTGCGCAAGGAAACCGGGCAACCCTTCTTCTCCGACACCGACCCTGGTAAAATCGCCAGCGCGGCGGCGTGGAGTGAAGAGACGCGCGCGGCGCTCGCCGGGATTCTGGGAGGACCGGTCGCCCCGATCGACAGTTCCGATCCGGTCGCCGCCCAGGCCGCGATCGACCGGCTGACCGATCAACTGGCCGCCACCGTCGGGCCGAGCCGCAAGGCGGGCAGCAAATATGATCGCGGTCGCCTCGGCCCGGCTTTGGAACGGATCGGCAACCTTGCCCGATTTGTCCTGCGCCGCCTGAGGCGAGCGGTCCGCCGCTGAACGGCAAGCGCCGCGCGCGGCGTCAGCGCTGCCGGCTTGCCCATTCCGGATGGATGAAATACGGCGCGTTCGAGCGCGGCAGCGGCGTCCGGCCGAGCACATGGTCGGCGATCTTCTCGCCGATCATGATGGTCGGCGCATTGAGATTGCCGGTCGTGATCGAGGGCATGATCGAACTGTCGGCGACCCGGAGGCCGTCGACGCCATAGACCCTCCCCTGCCCGTCCACCACCGCCTGGGGATCGTCGCGCCGCCCCATCCGGGCCGTGCAGGAGGGATGATAGGCGCTCTCGACATTGCGCATGATCCAGTCGTCGATCGACGCGTCGGAGGTCACGTCGGCGCCGGGCTGGATCTCCTCGGCGCGCCAGCGGGCGAAAGCCGGCTGGGCGAACAATTCCCGCGTCAGCCGCACGCAGGCACGCATCTCCTCCCAGTCGTCGGGATGGCTCATATAGTTGAACAGGATCGACGGCTTGTCCTGCGGATTGGCGCTTTTCAGGCGGACATGGCCGCGCGATTTGGAGCGCATCGGCCCGACATGGGCCTGGAAGCCGTGGCGGTCGACATGGGCGGCGCCGTCGTAGCGCACCGCGGCGGGCAGGAAGTGATACTGGATGTCCGGATAGCGGATGCCGGCGCGCGAGCGGATGAAGCCGCAGGTCTCGAAATGATTGGTCGCGCCGAGCCCGTCGCGGCGCAGGATCCAGCGCATGCCGATGAGCGCCTTGGCGAGCGGATTCATGTGCGAATAGAGCGTGACCGGTTCGCGCGCGGCGACCTGGAAATAGAATTCCAGATGGTCTTGCAGGTTCTCGCCGACGCCCGGCCGGTCGGCCAAGAGTGGAATGCCGAGACGGCCGAGTTCCGCCCCCGGCCCGATCCCAGACAGCTTCAGGAGTTGGGGCGAGCCGATCGAACCGGCCGACAGGATCACCTCGCGCCGCGCCCGGATGGTCTCGCGCGCCCCGCCGCGCTCGATCTCGACGCCGACCGCGCGGCCGGCCTCGAACACGACGCGCGTGACCAGCACGTCGGTCATCACCGCCAGGTTCTTCCGTTTCAGGGCGGGCTTCAGATAGGCATTGGCGGTCGACCAGCGCCGGCCGCGATGGACGGTCATGTCCATGCGGCCGAAGCCCTCCTGCCGGTAGCCGTTGACGTCGTCGGTCTCCGCATAGCCGGCCTCGCGGCCCGCCTCGACGAAGGCGCGGTAGAGCGGGTTCTTCAGCGTGCCGTAGGAGGTGTTCAGCGGGCCGGACCCGCCGCGATACTCGGTTTCGCCCGCCGCGCGGGTCTCGGCGCGCTTGAAATAGGGCAGCACGTCCGCATAGGACCAGCCATCGGCGCCCTCTTCCGCCCAACGATCGAAATCGGCCGGGTTGCCGCGGATATAGACCATGCCGTTGATCGACGACGATCCGCCGATGACCTTGCCGCGCGGCACATGCAGGTGGCGGCCGCCGAGATGCGGCTCGGCCTCGGTCTCGTAGAACCAGTTGTAGCGCGGCTGGTTCATCGGGATCGACAGCGCGGTCGGCATCTGGATGAAGATCGAGCCGTCCCAGCCGCCCCGTTCCAGCACAATCGCGCTGTGGCGGCCATCCTCGGTCAGGCGGGCGGCGAGGACCGAACCGGCCGATCCCGAACCGACGATGACGAAATCGAACTCCATGGACGGCATCCCGGACGTTTGAAGCGGTTTGTCGACGGCTGGACCGGTCGACCGCTCAATAGGGGCTTTCGACATCGGCGAGCGCGACATAGACGCTCTTCGCCTGGGTGTAGTGCTCGACCGCGGCGCGCGAATTCTCGCGACCGAGGCCGGATAGCTTGACGCCGCCGAAGGGCAGTTCGATCGGCGTGACGTTGTAGTGGTTGATCCAGCAGGTGCCGGCTTCGAGCGCCGCGACGACGCGGTGGCCGCGGGTCAAGTCGCGCGTGAAGACGCCGGCGGCGAGGCCAAACTCGGTCGCGTTGGCGCGCTCGACCACCTCGTCCTCGTCGTCGAATTCGAGCACGGTCATGACCGGCCCGAAGATCTCCTCGCGCACGATCGCCATCCCGTCCTGGCAGCCGTCGAACACGGTCGGGGCGACGAAGAAGCCGCGGTCGAGCCCGTCGCAGGTGACGCGCTCGCCGCCGGTCAGCAGGCGCGCGCCTTCAGCGCGACCCTTTTCGATATAGCCGAGCACCTTGTCCATGTGCTCGGCCGAGATCAGCGCGCCGACATGGCTCGCCGGGTCGAGCGGATCGCCGACCACCATGCGCTCGACGCGCGCCTTGAGCCGGGCCAGGAACTCGGCCTTGACGGTGCGATGCACGAAGACGCGCGTGCCGTTGGAGCAGACCTCGCCGGCCGAATAGAAATTGCCGAGCAGGGCCCCGCCGACCGCATTGTCCAGGTTGGCGTCGTCGAAGACCAGGATCGGCGACTTGCCGCCGAGTTCGAGCGTGACATGCTTCAGGGTGGCGGCCGCATCGGCCATGACGCGCTTGCCGGTGCCGACCTCGCCGGTCAGCGACACCTTGCGGATGCGCGGATGGGCGACCAGGGCCCGGCCGGTGCGGGCATCGCCCTGCACGACGTTGAAGACACCCGCCGGCAGGCCGGCCTCGACGAAGATCTCGGCGAGCCTCGCGGCCGACAGCGGTGTCAGTTCGGCCGGCTTGAACACCATCGCGTTGCCGCAGGCGAGTGCCGGAGCGGCCTTCCAGCAGGCGATCTGCAGCGGATAGTTCCAGGCGCCGATGCCGGCGACCACGCCGAGCGGCTCGCGCCGGACATAGCCGAAGGCGGAGGGTCCGAGATCGACCTGCTCGCCGGTCAGGGTTGCGGCGATCGCGGCGAAATAGTCGAGGCAGTCGGCGCCGGACAGCACGTCGACGACGCTGGTCTCCTGGATCGGCTTGCCGGTGTCGCGGGTCTCCAGTTCGGCCAGTTCCGCGTTGCGGGCGCGCAGGATATCGGCAGTCCGGCGCAGGATGCGGGCGCGTTCGGCGCCGGTCATGCGCGACCAGACCTTGAAGCCGGCTTCCGCGGCCACGACCGCCGCCTCGACCTCGTCGGGCCCGGCCGTCTCGATCTCCGCGAGCAACTCCCCGCGCGCCGGATCGCGGCTCTGGAAACGCTCGCCCGACGCGGTCGAGACATAGGCGCCGCCGATATGGTTGCAGACCAGGGGGAAGCGGGTCATGGGCGTGTCCTTGGCGGTGCGGGCGCAACGAGGGCGAGAGCGAGCAGCGCGAGTTGGGCATCGACGAAGGCGGAGACGGTCGCCCGTGCGGCCGCGCTGTCGAGGGGGCGGTCGGACAGCGTGGCGCGCAGCCAGACGCCGTCGATCATCGCCGCCGTCGCCTCGGCGAGGCGCTGCGCGGCATCCGGCCCGGCAAAGCCTCGAAAGCCGGCCTTCAGGTTGGAGATCATGCGCCGCTCGTAGACCCGCTGCACGCGCCGGAAGCGCGGCATGACGGTGACCTCGCCCCAGAAGGCGAGCCACACGGTGGCGATGCGCCGTTCGAACTGGCATTCGCCCAGATTGGCGTCGATCACCGCCTGGATGCGCGCGCGCGGCGAGCGAGCAGCCCTCAACCCCTCCGACACCAAGGCACCGAGCCCGGCCGCGAGATGGCGCAGCGTCGCTTCCAGAAGGCCACCCTTGTCGGTGAAGTAGAAGGCGACCAGCCCGGTCGAGATGCCGGCACGGCCGGCGATGCCGGCCAGCGTCGTCTGCGCGAAGCCGACCGCCGCGATCTCGTCGATCGTCGCCTCGATGATCTGGCGGCGGCGCCCGTCCTCGGCCTCGGGCGTTCGGGCGCGGACGATGCGGCGGGCGGTCTGCGGCAAGGGCGGTCTCGCATTCGAGGGGGTTTGCTGAACGTGCGTTCAATCTATCGCATGTCGCATCGAGGACAAGCGCGAGCGCGACATCCTATGACGCATGGCGACCAGACGTGAGCACGGTGACGGCACCCGATCGGCGGACCGGCGCCCATTTTCGGTTACCGTCGGAATGATCTGCAATATTGGCGGCGACCGCGCGAAAACGGGATGCCCGAAGGCTGCCCCAAAGGACCGGAATGCTTTGCCGGCCTTGACGTGAATTCGCCTGATTCCGTCGCTTTCAGACATCTGAGGCTTCATTGATCAGGTGTTCAATCGATTGTTCCCGGTGGGACGATCGGGAACGATTGGGATATGGTCGGGCATCCCCATTACCGATACGGTATCGGGGGCCGGCTCCCGCGGATGCCGCTGGCGGCGGGGCCGGTCGTTCGGGAGGAGTGAGATCCATGCAATCCAAGCGTTTCGTCGCCGGCGCCGCCCTGGCATTCGGCCTTGCCTTTTTTGCCGGCAGTGCGGCAGCCGCGGAGCCCGCAAGCTGCAAGACCGTCCGCTTCTCCGACGTCGGCTGGACCGACATCACGGCCACGACCGGCCTGGCCTCGCGCGTTCTGACCGGCCTCGGCTACACGCCGAAATCGGAGGTCTTGACCGTCCCGGTGACCTATCAGTCGCTGAAGAACAAGGACATCGACGTATTCCTTGGCAACTGGATGCCGTCGATGGAGGCGGACCGGAAGCCCTTCGTCGAGGACAAGTCGGTCGAGGTCCTCGAGGCCAATCTCGAGGGCGCCAAGTACACCCTCGCCGTCCTGCAGCCGACCTATGATGCCGGCCTGAAGACCTTCAACGACATCGCGAAGTTCAAGGACAAGCTGAAGGGCAAGATCGTCGGCATCGAGGCCGGTAACGACGGCAACCGCCTGATCCTCGACATGATCAAGGACGACAAGTTCGGCCTGAAGACCTTCCAGCTGGTGGAATCGTCTGAGCAGGGCATGATCGCCGAGGTCGAGCGCGCATCCAAGCGCAAGGATCACGTCGTGTTCCTGGGCTGGGAGCCGCACCCGATGAACACCAAGTTCAAGATGAAGTATCTGGAAGGCGGCGACGACGTGTTCGGCCCGAATCTGGGCGGCGCCACCATCTACACCAACGTCCGCGCCGGCTACCTGGCCGAATGCCCGAACGTCGCCCAGCTGCTCAAGAACCTCAAGTTCTCGCTCAAGATGGAGAACGAGGTGATGGGCCTGATCTTGGACGGCGGCCTCGACGGCAGCAAGGCCGGCGAGAAGTGGCTGAAGTCGAACCCCAAGGTGCTCGACGACTGGCTGAAGAACGTCTCCACCCTCGACGGCAAGCCCGGCCTCCCCGCCGTCAAGAAGAGCCTCGGCCTCTGACCTGACCGCGCGCGCCCCGCGGCAAAGGCCGCGGGGCCTTCTCCCTAAGCCGGGTGGGTGCTGGACCGGAAGCTCTGTCGGCCTCGCAGCATCGCACCCCTCATCCGCCCTTCAGGCACCTTCTCCCTCAAGGGGAGAAGGCGAAGGTGCCGGGGGATCGAAGGGGCAGGATCCGGTGGATCGTAGGGAGAGGAACCGGGGAATCGGGAACGCGGTGAGTAGCACCTCACAGCCCTGGCTCGATCCCGCAACCTCCCCTTCTCCCCCTGGAGGGGGAGAAGGTGGCCGAAGGCCGGATGAGGGGGTGGATCGCGCGGATGTCCGCAGGATCTTCCGTCCGAGTCCGGTCCGAGGGGAACCGAAAGTCCACAACGGGTTGCCGCATCGCGACCCCTCATCCGCCCTTCGGGCACCTTCTCCCGCAAGGGGAGAAGGGGAAGGATCCGGGGGATTGGGAGCGGCCGGATTTCGACGTTCTCGCCTTCCGCCGTGACCGGCGGGGGCGGTCTTTCCAGTCATTGGGAGGCCGGCGGTGGCGCCGGCGACCGCGGGGGGCTTCGGCATGGAAGAGTGGTTGACGGCTTGGAAACTGCCCTTCGGGGCCTGGATGAAGGTCGTCATCGACTTCATCCAGGATAATTTCGGGACCGCGCTCGACGGCATCACCGACACGATGAAGTTCATCATCGAGGGCACCACCTGGGTGTTCCTGCTCCTGCCGCCCCTGGCCATGATCGCCCTCGTCGCCGCCCTGGTCTGGTGGCTGCACCGCAAGGTGTCGCTGACCGTCGGCGTCGCCGCCGCGCTCCTGCTGATCGCCAATCTCGGCTACTGGGAAGCGCTGATGGAGACCGTGTCGCTGGTCGGCTATGCGACGCTGTTTTCGGTCGTCATCGGCGTGCCGCTCGGCGTCGCCGCCGGGCACCGTCCCTGGCTCTATGACGCCATGCGGCCCGTCCTCGACCTGATGCAGACCCTGCCGACCTTCGTCTACCTGATCCCGACGCTGGTCCTGTTCGGGCTGGGCGTGGTGCCGGGCATCATCTCGACCGTCATCTTCGCCGTGCCGGCGCCGATCCGGCTGACCTATCTCGGCATCACCTCCGTGCCGAAGCCGCTGCTCGAAGCCGGCCAGGCCTTCGGCGCCACCAGGCAGCAGCTGCTCTGGAAGGTGGAACTGCCCTCGGCGCTGCCGACCATCATGACCGGCATCAATCAGTGCATCATGCTCAGCCTGTCGATGGTGGTGATCGCCGCCATGGTCGGCGCCGGCGGTCTCGGCAAGCCGGTGGTGCGCGCGCTGTCCAGCGTCAACATTCCGATGGGCTTCGAGGCGGGCCTCTCCATCGTGCTGCTCGCCATTATTCTCGACCGGGTGTGCAAGGCCCCCGAACGTAAGAGGGGGACGCCATGAGCGAGGGCGAGACCGCCATTTCGATCCGCAATGTCGATATCGTCTTCGCCCCGAACCCGGCCCCGGCCCTGAAGCTGCTCGACGAGGGCCGCAGCCGGGAGGAGATCCTCGCCGCCACCAATGCGGTGCTGGGCGCCGCCGGCGTGTCGCTGGAGGTCAAGCGCGGCGAGATCTGCGTGCTGATGGGCCTGTCCGGCTCCGGCAAGTCGACCATCCTGCGCGCGATCAACCGGCTGAACGAGGTCAGCCGCGGCGAGATCCTGGTCGCCGACGAAGGCCAGATGATCAATGTCGCCTCCTGCGAGGCCGAGACGCTGCGCCGGTTGCGCCAGCGGCGCGTCACCATGGTGTTCCAGCAATTCGCTCTGCTGCCCTGGCGGACGGTGCGCGAGAATGTCGGCTTCGGCCTGGAACTGCGCGGCATGACCAAGCCCGAGCGGGACGCGGTCGTCGACCAAAAGCTGGCCATGGTCGGCCTGTCGAAATGGGCCGACAAGTTCGCCAACGAACTGTCCGGCGGCATGCAGCAGCGCGTCGGCCTGGCCCGCGCCTTCGCGACCGATGCCGACATCCTCTTGATGGACGAGCCCTTCTCGGCGCTCGACCCGCTGATCCGCACCAAGCTGCAGGACGAGCTTCTGATCCTGCAGAAAGAGCTGAAGAAGACCATCGTCTTCGTCAGCCACGATCTCGACGAGGCGCTGAAGCTCGGCAACCACATCGCCATCATGGAGGGCGGCCGGGTCGTCCAGTACGGGCCACCGGAGGACATCATCCTCAAGCCGGTCAACGACTATGTCCGCGAGTTCGTCGCCAACGTGAACCCGCTCAACGTGCTGACGGCCTACAACGTCATGCGCGACGCCCGCGACCTGGAACCGGCCGGCGAAGGCTGGCTGTGGCTCGACCGCCGCCGCACCACGCGCTTCCGGCTCGGACCGGACCGCAAGGTCGTCCAGGCCGAGGCGATGGGCAGCGCGGCGACCTGGGTGGCAACCGAGGATGCCGGCAAGCCCTTCCCGGACGGCGCCCATGTCGCCTTCTGGGCGTGCCAGACGACGCCACTGCGCCATGTCATGCATGCCATGCAACGCGATGCCGGGCCGGTCGCAGTGTTCGATGCCGAGGACCATCTGGTCGGCGCCATCGGCGTGCGCGATGTGCTCGGCGCCGTGTTGCGGCGCGAACAGGGCTAAGTCAGGCCTCTGCGACCCGGTGCGGGCCTCACCCGCGCCGGCGACCGCCGCGGGCGCGGGTCTCGGCGCTCGGCGGCGGGCTCTGCAGCGGGCCGACGGCGGCCACGATCTCATCGAGGCTCGGACGGGCGCGGCGGATATGCTCGTCGACCGCCCGGCGCATGGCGGCGAGATGGCCCGACGAGGTGCCGCAGCAGCCGCCGACGATGCGGCAGCCGGTGTCGATCGCCAGCCGGGCATAGTCGGCCATCAGCTCCGGCGTGCCGGTATAGACGACCTTGTCGCCGTCGATGCGCGGGATGCCGCAATTGGCCTTGGCGACCACCGCCATCTCCGGATGGGCCTCGGTCATGGCGCCGACGGAGGCAAGCAGGTCGGAGGCGCCGACGCCGCAATTGGCGCCGACCGCGAGCGGGGCCTGCGCCAGGCCGGCGGCGAGGTCGGCCAATGCGGCCGGCGGCAGGCCCATCATGGTCCTCCCCGCCGTATCGAAACTCGCCGTCACGGTGAAGGGCAGCCCGACCCGGATCGCGGCCGCGGTCGCGGCGCGGATCTCCTCGGGTGCCGACATGGTCTCGATCCAGGCGACATCGGCGCCGCCGGCCTTCAGCCCCTCGATCTCCTCGGCAAAGACGTCGATCGCCTCTTCCTCGGTCATCGGCCCGAGCGGGGCGAAGAGATCGCCGGTCGGCCCGACCGAGCCGGCAACCACGACCGGGCGACCGGCCGCGTCGGCGACCTCGCGGGCGAGCCGGGCCGCCTTCTCGGCCAGTTCGCGCGTGCGTCCCTCGGCCTTGTGTAGGGCGAGGCGGCGGCGGTTGCAGCCGAAGCTGTTGGTCAGAATGATGTCGGCGCCGGCATCGACGAAGCCCTGATGCAGGGCGCGGATGCGATCGGGATGCAGGTCGTTCCAGAATTCCGGCGGATCGCCCGCCTCGAGCCCCATGGCGAAGAGATTGGTTCCGGTCGCGCCGTCGGCGAGCAGGACGGGACGCTCGGCGAGCAGGGCTTCGAGGCTGGAACGGGTCATCGCGGGGGGTGGTCCTTCGCCGATTGTGCAGCGCGGTGGTAACGGATCCGGCGCCGAGGTCAAGCCGCGGACGCAAGCCAGCTTGCCAGACCTGCCGGCAACCGCTTACCTGGGAGCGACGTTACGATATTTCGAGGGGTTGAATGGACGACCGGCAGCCGACGCATCGCGGATACGCCCTCCTGCGCCACATTGCGCGGGTGCCGCTGGTCATCCTGGTCGCGCTGTCCTTCCTGATCGACGATGTCGTCTTCGCAGCGATCCGACCGGTCTTTCGCCGGTTGGCCGAACTGCGTCTGTTCGCGCGCCTGGGCGCGGCAATCCATCGGCTGCCCCCCTATCCCACCCTGCTCCTGTTCCTGATCCCCTTTGCGGCGATCTGGCCGCCGAAGCTCTATGCCGTCTATCTGATGGCGACCGGCCATTTCTTCGCCGGGCTGGCGGTCTATCTGGCCCTCAAGGTGTTCGGCTTCATGGCCATCGAGCGCCTGTTTCATGTCACCCGCGACAAGCTGATGAGCATCGGCTGGTTCGCCTGGTGCTACCGCAAGGTGATGGGCTGGCGCGACTGGGCCTTCGGCATCGTCAAGGCGACGCGGGCCTGGCAGGTCGCGGCCGCCTTCGCGGCGGCCCTCAAGGCGCAACTGCGGGCCCTGCTCGGCCGGATTTGGGCGGCACTGGCGCCGCTTCTCGCTGCGGCGCGGGCCGCCGCCTTGCGCTTCTTCCGCTGGCTGAGTGCGCTCGCCGCCCGGTGATCCGGTCCCTCCCCCGTTCGCCGCGCCACGGTGGCGCGATCTGTCCGCTCTTCGTCCGTCGCCGTGCTTTCGGCTTTTCGCCCCACGGCTAGGCTCGTATCCATACTCGAACCGAGGGAGACGAGAATGTCCGACCTGAAGACCGCCCTGATCGTCATCGACGTGCAGGAGTCGTTCCGCCACCGCCCCTATTTCACGCCCGTCGGCCTCGACGCCTATCTGGAGCGCCAGCAGGCGCTGATCGACGGCGCCAAGGCTGCCGGCATCCCGGTCGTGCAGATCTTCCATATCGAGGATCAGGGCCCCTTCGCGCTCGCCTCCGGCCATGTCGTGCCGCTGGCGCCGCTCGCGATCGCGCCGGATGCCGTCTTCCACAAGCGCCGGCATTCGGCGCTGGTCGGCACCGGCCTCGATGTCTGGCTGACCAGCCACGGCATCGGCCGGCTGATCGTCTCCGGCATCCGCACCGAGCAGTGCTGCGAGACGACCACCCGGCACGCCTCCGATCTCGGCTTCAAGGTCGATTTCTGCACCGAGGCGACGCACAGCTTCCCGATGACCGATGCGGCGGGACGCGTCTGGAGCCCGGCCGAGATCGCCGCGCGCACCGAACTGGTGCTGGCCGGTCGCTTCGCCCGGATCGTCACCGTCGCCGAGGCGCTCGGCGCGCTACCCGCCCGGATCGCCGCATGACGGACGAGCAGGCACCCGCCACCACCAAAGCGCCGGCCGGACTCTCCGGCCTGACCGGGATCGTGCCGGTCGTCGCCGTGGTGCCGCCGCGGGTGCTGCTGCTCGATCTCGCCGGCCCGATCGAGGTGCTGCGCAAGGCCAATCTCGAACAGGAGGCGGTGCGCTTCGAGGTGACCTATGTGGCGCCGGGCGGAACGGCCGGCAGTTCCATCGGCTTGGACCTTGCCGGGCTTGCTCCCCTGCCCGACCGCCTCGCCCCCGGCACGATCCTGATCGTGCCGGGCAGCACCGAAGTGCCGCTCCGCGGCGTCCGGCCCGGCGAGGACCGGGACGGCGCCGCGGAACGTGAGATCGTGCGCTGGCTCGCCCGCGTGGCCAAACAGGCCGGCGTGGCCGCGCCAGGTGGCAGGACCGAACAGGCCGGTGCCGCGGACCCCGACGTGTTCGGCATCCGGCTGGTCTCGATCTGCTCAGGTGCGCTGCTTGCCGCCCGGGCCGGCCTCCTGGAAGGGCGCGACTGCACCACCCATCATGCCTGTCTCGACGAACTCGCCCGCCTCGCCCCGACCGCGCGGGTGCGCGAGAACCGGCTGTTCGTCGACGATGGCGACGTGCTGACCTCGGCCGGGATCACGGCCGGCATTGACCTGATGCTGCATCTGGTCGCCCGCATCGCCGGGCCGGCGGTGGCGCTGTCGGTCGCCCGCTATCTGGTCGTCTATCTGCGCCGCACCGGCCAGGACCCGCAGCTCTCGCCCTGGCTCGAAGGGCGCAACCACATCCATCCGGCGGTCCACCGCGCGCAGGATGCGGTCGCGGCCGAGCCGGCGCGCGACTGGTCGGTGGCGAGCCTCGCCCGCGTCGCCGGGACCAGCCCGCGGAACCTGTCGCGGCTCTTCAACGAACATGCCGGGTCGAGCGTGACCGACTATGTCAACCGCATCCGCCTGGCCCTCGCCCGCGACCTGCTGGCCGGCTCGCGCCTCGACATGGAGACCGTCGCCGAACGCGCCGGCTTCGGCTCGACCCGCCAACTGCGCCGCGCCTGGGGGCGGGTCCACGACGCGCCGCCGAGCCGGATGCGCGGCGAATAGGCCTGCCGGCCGGGGAGCGCGGCCGAAGCCGCTCCCCCGCCCTTACCGCTGTTGCCCGCCGCCGCGCAGTTGAGTCAGCAGAATCAGCACCGTGGTGGCGGCGATCATGATGCTCGAGATGGCCGCGATGGTCGGGTCGATCTGGTCGCGCAGCGAGGCGAACATGTTGCGGGTCAGCGTGGAATTGGGCCCGCCCGAGATGAAGATCGCCACCACCACCTCGTCGAAGCTGGTCAGGAAGGCGAAGATCGCCGCCGTGACCAGCGGGAACCGGATCTGCGGCATGACCACCAGGAAGAAGGCCCGCGCCCGCGAGGCGCCGAGGCTCTGGGCGGCGCGCTCCTGGTTGGCGTCGAAGCTCTTCAAGGCCGAGGTGACGATGACCAGCACGATCGGGATGGCCAGCACCGCATGGGCGAGCACGATGCCGATCAGCGAGTTGACCAGCTTCAGCTGCACATAGGCGTAGAAGATCGCGATGCCGACCAGGATCACAGGCACGATGATCGGCGTCATCAGGAGCCAGAAGCCGAGAGTACCGAACCAGAAGCGCGAGTGGAAGAAACCGTAGGCGGCGGCCGTGCCGAGCGGGGTGGCGATCAGCGCGGTCAGGATGCCGGCCTTGAGCGAGGTCGCGGTCGCATCCATCCAGGACGCCGAGGCGAAATAGGCCTCGTACCAGCGCAGCGACCAGCGGCGCGGCGGGAATTCGAGATATTGCGAGTCCGAGAAGGACATCGGCACCACGATCAGCGTCGGCAGCACCAGGAAGGCGAGCGTCAGGATGCCAAGCGCATAAAGCCAGAGCCGGTTGCGGTGCGTGATCTGGGTTTCCGAGGCGGGACGGTCGAGCCAGGACATCAGCCGTGCCCTCCGCCGAAGAGGTCGACGCCGCGTGCGAGCCGCCCGGCCAGCCAGAGGAGCGCGAAGGTCAGGACCAGCAGCACCACGCCGAGCGCGCTCGCCGCGCCCCAGTTGAAGAAGACCTCGATATTGTCCGCGATCCGGTTCGACACCATCGTCACCTTGCCGCCGCCGAGCACGGCCGGCGTCACGTAGAAGCCGAGGCACAGGATGAACACGATCATCCCCCCGGCGGTCAGTCCCGGCACGGAGAGCGGCAGGAACACCTTGGCGAAGGCCTGGCTCGGCGTCGCCCCGAGGCTGGAGGCGGCGCGCAGGAGGTCGCGGTCGATCGCCCGCATGGCGCCGTAGAGCGGCAGCACCAGGAAGGGCAGCAGCACATGGACCATGCCGATCAGCGTGCCGGTCTGGTTGTGGACCAGCGGCAGCGGCTCGCTCCAAAGGCCCGCCTTCATGCCCCAGGTGTTGATCAGCCCGGTCCGCTGCAGGAGCACCAGCCAGGCATAGGTGCGCACCAGGAGCGAGGTCCAGAACGGCAGGAGGACCGCGATCATGCACAGATTGGCGACCCGCTCCGGCAGTTGCGACAGGAAATAGGCCAGCGGATAGCCGACCAGCACGCAGATGGCGGTGGTCAGGCCGGCGATCTGGAAGGTCGCCACGAAGGTGCGCATGTACGAGGGCTGCTCGATCATGCGCTGGTAGTTGACCAGGCTGACGCTGCCGTCGTCGCCGACGAAAGAGAGCCAGAACAGCCAGGCGGTCGGGATCGCCATGGTGACGATCACCAGAAGCAGCGCCGGTACGGCCAGACCGAACAGCGCCAGCCGCTCGAAGGCGTGGTCGCGGCGCAGGGCCGCCGCGTTGCCGTCGCCCGCCGGAGCCTTCGCCGCGGAACCGGTCGATACGCTCATCGGGCGCCCTCCCGATCCTCGGCGATCAGCACCGTATCCTCGGGCGCGAGACCGAGTCGCACCGTGGCGCCGCGCTCCGGCAGCGCCGCCCCGAAGGTGCGGGCGGTCTGGCGCAGGTGCAGCGGCGTGCCGTCGGCGAGGCGCACCTGCATCAGGATGGTGTCGCCCTGATAGACCACGTTGGCGAGGGTGCCGTCGAAGCGATTGAGCGACCGGCCGGCCGTGTCCCCGGCCCCGTCGCCGCTCTGCATCAGGTGCAGCCGTTCGGGCCGGATCATCAGCACGTGACCGCCGGTACCCGCGGGTTCGGCCGCCACTGTCAGGGCTGTGCCGCCGTGGTGCCAGACGCCGTCGCGGCGCTCGACCGGCAGGAACGAAGATTCGCCGATGAATTCGGCGACGAAGCGGCTGTTCGGCCGCTCGTAGATGTCGCGCGGCGCGCCGATCTGGATGATCCGGCCGTGATTGACCACCGCTACGCGGTCCGACATGGTCAACGCCTCGCGCTGGTCGTGGGTCACGTAGACGGTGGTCGAGCCGATCTTCTCGTGCAGCTGGCGGATTTCGATCTGCATCGCCTCGCGCAGCTGCTTGTCGAGCGCCGAGAGCGGCTCGTCCATCAGCACGATGCGCGGTTCGAACACGATGGCGCGGGCGAGCGCCACGCGCTGCCGCTGGCCGCCGGACAATTGATCGATCCGGCGCGGCCCGTAGCCGGCAAGCTGGACCATGGCGAGCGCCGCCTCAACGCGGCGGGCGATATCGGCGGCCGCCACGCGCCGGAGCTTCAGCGGAAAGGCGATGTTGGCGGCCACGTCCATATGCGGGAACAGGGCATAGTTCTGGAACACCATGCCGATGTCGCGCCTGTGTGGGGCGAGCCGCACCACCTCGCGCCCGCCGAAGCGGATGCTGCCGCGGTCGGGCCTCAGGAAGCCGGCCAGCGCCATCAGGAGCGTCGTCTTGCCCGAGCCAGACGGCCCGAGCAGGGTCAGGAACTCGCCCGCGCGGATGTCGAGATCGACCGCGTCGAGCGCACGCACTGGCCCGTAGGCCTTGGTCAGTTCACGGATGTTGATTTCGAGCGCCGCACTTGGACCCATGGGATCGGGAGCCCCTTCTCGATCGGATGTCGTGGCAGGCCCGGGCGCACCGCCCGCGACATCGCGGGCGCCATCGCGCCGAAACGGTCCGGTGCCGGTCTCGGACGCCGGCAGACCGTCCGCCTGGCCGTCGCCCGGGCGACCGATGCCGCCGGGCGGCAGCATCGGCGCATGGTTCGGATGGTCCAGGCGCGCGCCGTGCGCCCCGTCCGCTCGACGCGGACGGGACGTTGGGCGTCGGCCCCGGCCGACCGTATCACTCGGTCAACAGGTTCTGATAGGCGGCCGCCGCGGCGGCCTCGTTCTTGATGTACCAGTCGAGATCGACGGTCAGCTGCTTCTTGGCGTTGTCGGGATGCGAGGGCAGCCGCTTGGCATAGCCGGCCTCGATCGCGCCGATCTCGTAGGCGCGCTTGTCGGTCGGGCCGTAGGTGATGTATTTCGTGAATTCGGCCTGGTATTGCGGCTTGCTGATCTCGGCCAGGAACTTCATCGCCAGGTCCTTGTTCGGTGCGCCCTTGGCGATGGCGTAGCAATCATAGTCGAGCAGGGCCTGATTGAACGTATAGGCGACCTTCGCGCCGTCCTTGGCGACCACGTCGAAGCGGCCGTTCCAGCCGGTAACCATGTCGACCTCGCCGTCCTTCATCAGCTGCGCATGCTGCGCGCCGGACGACCACCAGACCGCGATATGCGGCTTCAGCTCGCGGATCTTCTTGATCGCGCGATCGATGCCGCCGGGAGCCGACAGCACCTCGTAGACCTTCTCGGGCGGCACGCCGTCGGCCATCAGCGCCGGTTCGAGCGCGCCGGCGACGCCCTTGCGATAGGCGCGCTTGCCGGGGAACTTCTTCACGTCCCAGAAGTCGGCCCAGCTCTGCGGGCCGGCATCGCCGTAGGTCTTGGTGTTCCAGGCGAGCACGGTCGAGAACACGTCGCCGCCGACGCAGAAGTCCTGCGCGGTGCCGGGCAGGAAGTTCGAGACGTCGATCACCTTGTAGTCGAGCTTTTCGAGGATGCCCTCGGCGCCGGCGCGCGCCGCGCTGCCCGAGCCGCTGGCGACCACGTCCCAGGCGACCGCCCCGGCCTTCACCTTCAGGCGCAGGTCAGCGATGCCCGTATAGGTCTCCTCCTTGAGGCGGATGCCGAGCGCTTTGGCGGCCGGCTGGAACAGGGCCTTGCTCTGGGCTTCCTGATAGGAACCGCCGAAGGACACCACCGTCAGTTCCTGGGCCATGGCCGTGGTGGCAGCCAGAACGGTGGCGAAGGCGGCAAGGATTCCGGCTTTGAGGCTGTGCATCTCGTCTCTCCCTGCAAACGACGTGTCGACGGGACTTGGCTTTTTGCACAGGGGGCCGTCTCCACCCCTGCGGATTGACTGCAGGCGCCTCAGGCCAACCGATCCTTCCAACGGTAGTAGAGGATCGAAGGCGCCAGGAACCAAGGATTGCCGGCATAGAAGGGCCGGGTCTGGAAGGTGAGCCCGTCGAAGGCGGTCGCGCCTTCCTTCAGGCCGACCATCTGCTGGCCGATGCGCATGCCGAGATAGCTCGCCATGCCGACGCCGGAGCCGCAATAGCCCATCGCGTACCACAGCCCCTCGTGCCGACCGACATGAGCCAGCTCATCGAAACTATAGGCGACGAAGCCCATCCAGGAGCGTGCGATGCGCGTGCCAGCGAGTTCGGGGAAGATGCGCACCATGTCGGCGAGCAGCTTCGGCCCGCTCGCGCGCGGATCGGTCTCCGACAGCGAGACCCGACCGCCGAACAGGATGCGACGCCGGTCCGGCGAGGCGCGGTAGTAGTAGACCACCTTGCGGCTGTCGGTGATATGGCGGCCACTCGGAAACAGCCGGTCGATGGTCGCCTGGGGCAGTTCCTCCGTGGCGATGATGTAACTGCCGATCGGGATCACCCGGCGCCGCAGCCAGGGCGTCAGCGGCCCGGTATAGCCGTTGGTGGCGACGAGCACGTCGCGGGCGGCGATCCGCCCCTTCGGCGTCGTGACCGTGAAGCCGGTCGCGGTCTTCTCGATGGCCGTCGCCGGGCACCGGGCGACCAGGGTCGCGCCGGCCTGGCGGACGCGGTCGACGAGACCCTGATGGTAGCGCGCCGGGTCGACCGAGACATGCTGCGGCTGGACCACGCCGCCATGATAGAAGTCCGAGCCGACCTCTGCGCGCTGGCCGCTGCGGGCGACCATATGGGCCTCGGTCTCCAGGCCCTTGGGCTGGTTGGCGAAGGTCTGCGCCAGGGATTCGTACTCGGCCGCGCTGTGGGCGGCATGGAAACGGCCGCGCCGGACGAGGTCGCAGTCGATCCCTTCGGCGACGATGAAATCCTTCAGGAAGGCGAGCGAGTTCTGCCCTTCCTTGATGATCCGGAAGGCGCGCTCTGGCCCATGCCGACGGGCGAGCGCGTCGAAGCCCGGCTTGACGCTGGTCGAGACCTGCCCGCCGTTGCGCGTCGAGCAGCCGAAGCCCAGATCCTCGGCATCGATCACCACCGTCGAGCGCCCGGCACGGGCGGTCTGCAGCGCGGCGTGCAGGCCGGTATAGCCGGATCCGATGACGACGACATCGGCCTTAGCCGGCAAAGATGCCGTTTCTGGAGCCGGACGCGGCGTCCGGTCCCACCAATAGCAATCGGGTCTGAAGTCTGCCGTGAACAATTCGGCCGTCACCCGGAGCCTCCCACGCCTGGAACCATCGCTGCCAGGACGTTGCAATTCGATGACAACAGTGTGTCACTCGAATTGGACTGCCCATAAGGTCCACTCTGGAGATTTCGAGCAGACCGATCCGGGCCGGAGGGATTGGGGGAATGGGGCCGCCGGCGCCGTTCAGCGGCGCCGGATCGGCAGGGCGGCGAGCCTCTCTTGCAGGTCGAGACGGGGTTGCGCCTCCATCCAGTCGAACAGTTCGACATAGGTCGACCGGTGGCGGTCGGCCCAGTCGATCAGGCCTGGCAGTTCCCGGGCTTCGCGGGCGATCGGGATCGGCAGGCCGGAGGCTTCGATCAGGCCTTCGATCTTGTGCGTGTTGCCGGCCATGGCGACGAAGGGCAGCCGCGCGCGGCAGGCCGCATAGACGGCATGGTGCCGCCCGGTGACCAGCAGGGAGGCGGTGCGCAGGCTCGCGATAAGCTCCGGCCAGCCGTATTCACCCATGTCGATATAGGGCTTGGCCTTCAGCAGGCCGCCGGTCATGCGCACGAAATTGCCGAACTGGCGCGAGTAGAAGTCGGTCACCACCGTGCCGCCGCCGAAATCCTCGCGGGCCGCGACCGGCGCCACCGGTGCCCAGAACGAGGCATCGAGGCGCAGCTCGGCTTGGATGCCGTGCCGGGCTTTCAGGTCGCGCTGACTGGCCCGCTCACGCACCGTGATAGCATCGAGATGGCGCAGGACATGGTCGAACAGGCGCCCGTTCCTCTGCCACACGGTGTTGACCAGAAAGGCCGGCCGCCGGCGCGCCACCGCCTCGCCGAGCAGCAGCATCTTCTGGTGGAAGGAATGGACGCCGTGATGCATCGAGCCTTCGCCGTTGACCACGACGACATCGTAGTCCTCATGTGCCTCGACGACCCGCCCGACCGCCTCGAATTCCTGCCGGAAATAGGCGGTCACGGCATCGGAACCGGCATGGTAGCCGGTATGATCGCCGGCAAATCGGATGCGAAGACGATCGTCGCGCTCGGCACGCAACGCTACGATCGGCGGCGCCGGCAACCGGGTGCCCGTGATGGCTTCGAACAGCGTCCTTTCGCGCGACCAGGCATGGCGCCCGGATGGTGCCTTGGCGTCGAAATAGTGCGCGATGCGCCCGCCCTGTGTCTGGTCGGTGAAGGAGAAACCGTAGTGGTCGACACCGGGCGCACCGCCGCGCCGGTCCGCCGCCAGGGCGGCGAAGGTCAGCCCGGCACTCGGCGCCCGGCCGAGTTCGGCGACGAGGCGCGTCTGGATATCGGGCGGGAAGAACGCGACCTCGTGACCGCGGGCCTGAAGCGTCCCGATCGCCGACCACGACCGGCACAGGATCTCGCCATGCAGCCCCGTGACGACCACGCGCCGCGCGGCCGTCTCGCCGCCTCCGAACCACAACGGGCGGACATGGAGGGTGGTCTTGCGGCCGAAATCCGGCGCGAATTCCGGCTCCACCGAGAAGCGGTTGAAGCGGACCACCTGGACGTGGCGGTCGATCGCGGCGCCCTGCCCGCTGCCGCGACCGGCCGGCGCATTGCCGACGATCGCCCAGTCCTGCGCGGGGTCGGTTAGATCGGCGAGGAGACGTGCCTGGGCTGCACGGACCTGGATGCGGCGCTCGAGAGTGGCCTCGGCCGCATGACGGAGGTCCGCATCGCCGCCGGGAAGCGACAGCCAGGCGCCGGCCAAGGCGGGGCTTTCAGGCACCAGGGCACGGATGGCGGTGCCGAGCCGGCGGGTGTAGGCGACGAGACGGTCGTGTTCGCCGCCCGCCTCCAGGATGGCCGCGAGCCTTAGGCTCGGCGGCCCCGCCGCCGCGTCGGGCCGTGCGGCTAGCCGGATCGCCGCCTGAACGGCCGCGTCGTCGACGCCATACCGGCTCAGATGCAGTTCCAGAGCGGCATGGCCGTTCGTCGGTTCGAGCGCCGGATCCGCCAGGATGTCGGCCGCCCGCGCCAGCACGTCCGGCTCGATCAGCGATCGGCGCGCGCAAACGGCGAGCAGCAGGTCAGGGACCGCGCCGGCAAGGCCGGGCAGTTCGGCGAGGCCGCGGACCCGGTCGAGCACGGCGTCGCCATCGGCATGGACGATCCATTCCTGAGCGATCGTCGTCAGTAGCGCCACCGCGGTCCCGTCGCGGTCATGGCCGGCCGCTGCCACCGCATCCCGCACCACCGCGAAAGCATCGCCATGCGCCCCGGCGCGGGTCAGGAGTTGGGCCAGGGTCGCGAGCCGGCGCCCGGACGGGACCGGCTCCTGGCGACGGCGGAGGCGGGCCGCATAGAGGAAGCTGCGGCTCGGATCGCGGCCAAGTGCGGCGAACAGCCGGTCGGCAGCAGAGAGCAGCGCAGGCGAACCCGAAAACCGCGGCAGGCGCAGGGCCAGATAGGCGGCCAGGGGCTCGAGCGCGGAACGGCGAGCCAAGGCGAGCGTGGTCACGATTGCAGGATCCGTTGGAAGAGTTCGGCCTCGGCCGTCCAATTGTGCGAGCTGGCGGCGGGAGCGACCGACCGCGGGCGTTCGAAATAGTGCCGGGAGCCGCCCTGCGGCTGGTCGGTCAGGGCGAAGCCATAGACCGATACGTTGGCGTCCTGGAACGCACCGCGCAGGCGCCGCAGCCAATAGAGGAAGGTCAATCCGGCGCTCGGCGCATATTGCAGTTCGGCCGCGAGGTCGACATAGAGCGGCGTCGGCACGAAGACCGGATTGCCGCCGGAGCGCACGACATCGAGGATGTCCCAAGGCGCGAAGCCATGGTGCCGGCGGTCGGGACCGCTGAACACGACCGACGAGAACTTGCTGCCCGGTCGCGCCCAGACGCCGGTATGGCCGGCCGCGCGCACCCAGATGTCGGCCCGACCGCCATAGTCGATGCGGAAGGCGGGGTCGGCCGAATAGTTGTTGAAGCGCACGACGAGGTCGTGGCGGTCGATCGCCGCGCCTTGCCCGCGGCCGATCTCGACCGGCGAATTGCCAACGACGGCGATCGACACCGACCGATCGGCCAGACGCTCCAGAAATCCCGCCTCGTGTTCCTGGCTGCGCTGCAGCGCTTCGCCGGCCGACGCGCCGACCCCGGACGGGTCGAGCCCGAAGAGGTGCATCTTCTCGATCACCGCGAGGCTGGACATCGCCACCGCCGCGACCTTGTTGCGCCGATAGAGCGGTGCCGTCACCTCGACCGCCTTGCCCCAGTTGAAGGCCTCGCCATAGGCCGCGGCCTGGATCGCGCTCAGACGGCCGGCGAAACTGCGTGCGAGCGCCGGGACGCGCGCCTGCAGACCTTCAAGGGCACGCAGGGTCTGCGGCGTCGGCCCGCGAAAATCGAACAGCATCTTGGCCAGCCGGGTGGCGGCCGGAAGGGCCGGAATGCGGTTGTCGGCAGCTGCCCGAAGCGCCGCGATCCGATCGTCGACGCGGGCTAGCGGGGCATCCGGCGGGTCCCGGAAGATGTTCAGCACCGGCGCGAACCAGTTCGGTCCGAAGGACGGCAGTGGCGCATCGCGACCTGACACCGGCGCGGGAGCTGCATCGAGTCTGGCCATCCGTCCGCTCCATTTCTATTGTTAGTCTATCGTAATTATGATCTTTAACGGTTCGAATGCAACCTCCGCACAAGTGCGCAATCAAATAAGCATGCGGTTCGCCGGAAGACGGCGCCATGGGGGCGCCCGAGGGGGCGGGCTCGGCCGACGCAGCAACAGGATACTTCAAAAGCGCATGAGGCGAGAATTCTGCGGCCGCGATCTATGGGCGAATCCTTGCTGGATCAGCGGGATGGCCGGGTCCGTTTCGCAGCCGCCGCCGGGGTTGGCGCTCCGGCGTGCCGGCCCAATCTCCACGGTTGAGGCAGGCGGCCGGACGATCACGTCCTTCTCGACCCGGACGGTGCCGCTGTCCGGAAGGAGAGCAGCCAGTGGTCTAAGTCTGACATTTGCGTCCCGCAAATGTCAGATTGAATTGACCACGTCATCAAAGAGTTAGTGGCTCAGATTCACGAGACGGATGAGAACCATCCGTCTCGATCGAACCACCAGCAACAGTCGACGGAGGCAAGCGAAGGACCGTGAACGGCAAGGCCCGCGACGCCGCGCCCCCCGTGCGACGTCAGCGCGTCCCGCCCGACCAGGCGGCGGCATTCTTGGCGCGGGACGCCATCTGGGCGATGCTCGTATTGTCGAGGATATGCGACATCGCATCGCGCACATCGACCATGGTCAGCCGGATCGCGCAGCTGTCGTGGTCGGCGCAGTCGTCGCAGGGCTGGTAGGCGGTGCGGCTGGCACAGCCGATCGGGGCGAGCGGCCCGTCCAGGATGCGGATCGCGGTTCCGGCCCGGATCTCTTCCGGCGCCTTGGCGAGCGCGACACCGCCGCCCGGACCCTTCTTCGAGCGCACCAGGCCGGCATTGCGCAGTTCCAGAAGGATCGTGTCGAGGAACTTCTTCGGGATGTTCTCGGCCTCGGCGATCGCCGCGATCGAGGTCGTCGTCCCCGGCACCAGACCGGCAAGATGGACGAGGGCCTTGAGCCCATACTTCCCTTTGTTGGTCAACATAGCCGCTTTTCCCGGACGCGCGCGAGCGTTACGCCGGGATTGCGGTGCGGTCAATCACCAGATCGGCAGCATGGCGAGTCCGAGCCGTCGCGGTAGCGTCGTGGCGATCGCAACGGCGCCCGACCGCAGCACCCAGCCGCAGCGACCGACTGCGCGGCGGACGTGAGTCGGGGCTCGGCCGCCTATTGGACCAGTTCGGCGACCAGAAGGCGCGTCCGCTGGTCAATTTCGGCGCCGATGACGGCCAGGATCGTCGCCGCGTGGCGCAGGCGACGGCCGAGTCGCGTCACGGGCGTTTCGGCTTCGCCGTCAAGACGGCTGGGCAGCGGATCGTCGGTGTAGCCGGCCCCCTGCAGAAGATCGTCCGGGGTCAGCAGAAGAGAATGGAACATGCGGCACCTCCATGCCGATAGAATATTAAATCTATATATTTTTACAATTGCGTTTTCGCGCTGGAACGCGCAAGCCCATGCTCCCGGCACAGACCGGTGCAGAATGGGACTATGACCGGATTGCGCCGCCGCGAACGCGGCTCGCGCAGGCGCGGGCCCGACGGGATTTGGATACCCGGCCGCGCTCAGGCGCCGGCCGGTGGCGCGCCAGGGCCGGGTGCGGCCTCCACGACTGCGCGATTGAGCGCGGACGGCAACACCGGAACGATCTCGAAGGTGACACCGGTGCCGCGCCAGGACAGCACCCAGGCCTGCAGCAGCGCGAGATCGTCGCAGCGCATCAGTTGAAAGCAGCGGCCGAAGCCCGCTTCGACCCAGCTGTCGACATAGTCGAGCCCCTCGGGCAGCATCCGCCCGCGCTCGCGCAGCCGATCGTAGACCGGGACCATGTCGCAATCCCGAAACCGTTCGATGACCATGAACAGCATTGTCCCGCTCCCTGCCGACAAGGCCCGGCTCCCGGGCATGGCAATCCCCGGCTCCCTGCCCGGCGCGCCTCCATTCGCCGATCTCGGCGCAGGATCGGCCCGCCGCCTCAGCCGCGCAAGCGCAACCGGTCGAGCAGCGATCCCAGATGGCTCGCGATCCAGGCGCCGAAGCCCCCCTTGTCGTCGATGGCTGCAAGGGCCGGTGCCGGCCGCGCGGCCGCTTCCGGCACCAGTCCGAAGAACTTCGCGATCTCCTCGGTCGACGAGACCGCGGCAGGCAGGAAGAAGGGCATCGGCCAGTTCGCGGCGCCGGCGCGGACCGGGGTCCCATGGCCGAGCCCATCGAGAAGACGCAGTTCGACGACGGGCCGGTCGCCGCCGTCCGACCAGACCACATGACGCCCGGACCGGTCGTGACGGTCATGGCTCGGCGCCGTGCGGTCCAGTCCCTGCAAGGCCAGCCACTGCCCCGCAATCTCCTCCGAGTTCGCCGGCGCCACGGTATCGTCGGCCGTCCCATGCCAGATGCTGATCCGCGGCCAGGGGCCGGCATGGCTGGTCGCTTCGCGCACGGCATCGGCCAGCGCCGCATGACTGCGGCCGGTGCCCCGGGTCATGGCGTCGACGCCGCCGCGCAGGGTGGTGGCAGCCCGGTACGGCAGCCCGGCAAGGATGGCGCCGCCGGCGAACAGTTCCGGATAGGTGGCGAGCAGGATCGACGCCATCGCGCCCCCCGCCGACAGACCGGTGACGAAGATCCGCGTCGGATCGATCGGATGGTCGGCAGCCATGCGGTCGATCATTTCCCGGATCGAGGCGGGCTGGCCGCGGTCGCGCGAGGAATGGTTGCGGAGGTACCAATCGAAGCACAGATGCGGATTGTTGCGCCGCTGCTGCTCGGCATAGAGGACCGCAAAGCCGTGTCGGTCCCCCATGGCCGCCCATCCGGCGCCCCGATCGTAGATCGACGCCGTCTGCTGACAGCCGTGCAGGACCACGACCAGCGGCATCGGGCCATCGACATCCTGCGGTACATGGCAGAGCATCGTCAGGCGGCCCGGATTGGTGCCGAAATCTTCGATCTCGGTCAATCGCGCCGCGCCGGCCAATGCGCTGCCGGTGAAGAACCCGGACAGAGACGTTCCGTCGGTCAGGCCGTTGTCGCTGCGCGGTTCGAACGAGATCGTCATTCCTGATCACCTCTGGCGGCCGCCTCGAGGACATCCTCGGTCTCGGTCTGTCTCAAGGATAGCGTCGCACTAAGGCTTCTTTGTGCACTGCAACATAAACCAATGAAAGGCGGCAAGCAGCCTTTTCTCACATATTCACGAAACCCCACTTTAACGGCTGCCGGCTTAAACTGAAGGAATGCAGTCGATCGCGCTTTCCGAAAGGGCCGAAGCCGGCCGCCCGACCCCGCCGACGGAGGCCGAACGCCTGCGGCGGCTGCGCCAGTACCATATTCTGGAAACCGCCCCGGAGGCGTCGTTCGACGAGATCGCGCGCCTCGCCGCGACCGTCATCAATTCGTCGATAGCCCTGCTGTGCATTGCCGACGAGTCCTGTCACTGGACGAAGGCGAGCGTGGGCATCGATCTGCCTTTCCTGCCGCGCGACGTGAGCTTCTGCGACCACACCCTCGCCAGCGGACAGATTTTCGTGGTGCTGGACGCCGCGACCGATCCGCGCTTTGCAACCAATCCTTTCGTGCTCGGCGCTCCCCACCTTCGCTTCTATCTCGGCTGTCCGCTGACGGATGCCGAGGGCTATCAGATCGGCACCATCTGCTGCCTGGATTCCAACCCGCGAACCGAGGTGCTTCAGAGCCAACTCGACGCGATCGCCAGCCTCGCGCGGATCACGGTCGACCGCCTCGAACTGCGCCGCCGCAGCGTCGTTCTGGCGAAGGCGCAGAAGAAGGCCGAGGCGGCCGAGGCGGTGGCGCGGGCGGCGCACGCGCGGCTGCGCGAGGCCATCGACATCCTGCCCGAGGCCATCGTGTTCATGGATGCCGAAAAGCGGTTGGAGTTGTGGAACCGGCGCTACAGCGAACTGTTTCCCGATGTCGTGGCGCCATGGCGGCCCGTGCCGCCGACCGGCAAGAATGCCGCCGATATCGGCCCCCTGCTCGACCGGCCGACGCCGCCCCCGATGGCAGTGCGCGAGCAGCGGTTCGAGAACGGCCGCTGGTTCCGATACGACGAGCGCCAGACCGCCGACGGCGGCACGATCGGCATTCGCGTCGATATCACCGAGTTGAAGCAGCGCGAAACCAGCATCAAGCTTCTGTTCGACCGCAACCCTGTGCCCCTCTGGCTCTGCGATGCGGAGACGCTGCGGGTCATCGCCGTCAATGACGCCACGCTGCATCTCTACGGCTATTCGCGCGCCGAGGCCCTGACCATGGCGCTGCCGGACATCTGCATCGGCTGTCCGGATGTCATGCGATCGGAAATCGACCTGCAGGCGACCGCCGACGGGCATGCCGCGCCGCGTCCACAGCGCCATCGGCGCGCCTTCGGCACCCCGATCGATGTACTGCCATTCATTCGGACCATCGATTTCGAGGACCGGCCGGCGCTGCTGGTCGGCGTTGTCGACATCACCGAACGCCTTCGGGCCGAGGCGCGGATCAAGCATCTGGCGCATCACGATCCTCTGACCGACCTGCCGAACCGCGCCCTGTTCCAGGATCGCCTCGCCGAGGCGATCGCCCAGGCGAAGGAGGAAGGCAGTCAGGTCGCTCTGTGCCTGGTCGATCTCGATCGGTTCAAGATGATCAACGACACACTCGGCCATGCCGCCGGCGACGCCGTGCTGCGCGTGGTGGCGCGCCGGCTGGCGCGGCTGGCCGGCCCGACCGACATGGTCGCCCGCCTCGGCGGCGACGAATTCGCATTGGTCGTCGCCGGTTCGGGACGCGATCCGGCCACCGTGCTGGCCGACGTTCCACGCATCTTCGATGATCCGATCATCTGCAACGGCGAGATCATCCAGATTTCGGGCAGCGCCGGTGCGGCCATCGTTCCGGAGGATGGCACCGAGCCCGTCACCCTGATGCAGAATGCCGACGTGGCCCTTTATGCGTCGAAGGCGGAGGGGCGCAACCGGCTGACACTGTTCGACCAGAACATGCGCGCCAAGTTGGTCCGCCTGAACACCCTGACGGTGCGGTTCCGGCAGGCCCTGCGCGACGGGGAACTGGTTCCGAACTACCAGCCCGTGGTCAATCTCAGCCATTTCACCATCCGCGGTTACGAGGCGCTGCTGCGCTGGAACCATCCGCAGGAAGGCCTGCTCACGGCGGCGGACTTCGCCGAGGTGTTCGACATTCCCGAACTGGCGGTGGCGATCGGCCGCTACATGCTGGATGCCGTCACGCGCGACATGCGCGCCTGGCTGGATGCCGGCATCGATTTCGGATGCGTCGCCGTCAACGTCACCGCAGCGGATCTGAAATCCGAAGGATTTGCGGAACGGGTGCTCGATACCCTCGCGGCCCGCGGCATACCGCCCAACCGGCTGATTATCGAGGCCACCGAGAACTCGCTCGTCGAACAGGACAATGTCGCTGTCGCCAAGGTGCTCGAAACACTTGATGCCGAAGGCGTCTACATCGCACTGGACGATTTCGGCACCGGGCATTCCTCGCTGGTGCATCTCCGCCAGTTCAATATCGCGACCCTGAAGATCGACCGCTCCTTCGTGCGCGACATGACCACCGACCGCGAGGACGCCGCCATCGTCCATGGGGTGACCATGCTGGCACGCAGCCTCGGCATCGCGACGGTGGCAGAAGGCATCGAAACGGAAGAACAGGCGCAGATGCTGGTCGAATCCGGCTGCAGCTACGGCCAGGGGTACCTGTTCGGCCGGCCGATCGCCGCCGATCAGGTCGGCTACTTCTCGGCGCATCGCCGCCTGCCGGCCTTGTCGGCCATCCAGTCCGTGGCCTGAACGGCAGGCCGGCAGGTCTCGGGATCGGATGCCCCAGCCCTCGGGCGGGCCGCGGCCGCCCCTGGCGAGCCAAGGGCGGACAGCCATTCGCCGACCTACATCACCGTCTCGAGCGCACGGATGACGCCGCGCAATTCCGCCAGGCCGCGCAGGCGGCCGATCGCCGTATAGCCCGGGTTCGTGCGCTTGGCGGCGGCCAGATCGTCGAGCATGCGGTGGCCGTGGTCGGGCCGGAACACAATCTTGGAGCCGTCCGCCCGGCGGTGATCCTCTTCGAGCAGCGCCCGCACGACCGCCACCATGTCGACATCGCCGTCGAGATGATCGCTCTCGTGGAACGAGACGCCGTCAGCCTCGCGCTTGGTCGCGCGCAGATGCGCGAAGCCGATCCGCGGGCCGAATTCGCGCGCCATGGCCGGCAGATCGTTCTCGGCGCGAACGCCGAGCGAACCGGTGCAGAAGCAGATGCCGTTGGCCGGCGACGGCACGGCCGCGAACAGCGCCCGGTAGTCCTCGGCCGACGAGGCGATGCGCGGCAGGCCGAACAGCGGGCGGGGCGGATCGTCGGGATGCAGCGTCAGCTTGACGCCGAGTTCGTCGGCGCGGCGGCAGATCGGTTCCAGGAACTCGACCAGATGGCGGCGCAGCACCGTGGCGTCGATGTCCCGGTAGCTTTCCAGCTTGTCGCGGAACTGCGGAATGGTCAGCGGTTCGGTGGTCGAGCCCGGCAGGGCACTGGCGATGACCATGATCAGGTAGTCGATATCCGCCTGGGTGAAGCCGTCATAGACCGCCTTGGCACGGGCCTGGACCTCGGCCGAATATTCGAGCTTCGCCGCCGGTCGCTCCAGGATGAAGAGCTCGAAGGCGGCGAAGCGGTCGCGGTCGAAGCGCAGCGCGCGGGCGCCGTTCGGAAGCTCCCATTCGAGATCGGTGCGGCACCAGTCGACGACCGGCATGAAGTTGTAGCAGATGATCTTCACGTCGCAGGCGGCCAGGGCCTCCATGGACGCGATCCAGGCCTCGATCGATGCCTTTGCCCGGCCGCCGAGCCGCTTCACGTCGTCCGGAACCGGGATCGATTCGACCACGGTCCAGGCGAGCGGCGTGCGCGAACCGCCTTCGACGATCCGCTTGCGCTCCTCGACCTCCTTGACCGTCCAGGCCTGTCCGATCGGAATCTGGTGCAGCGCCGTGACGATTTCCTTCGCCCCCGCCTGCCGCACGTCGTCAAGGGATACCGGATCGTTCGGTCCGTACCACCGCCAGCCTTCACGCATCTGTCGATTGCCTTCAGTTCGCCGTCAGAACGACTTTCACGCTGCGGGAGCGATCGAGCGCCAGGCGGAGCGCATCGGGCGCCTCCGCGAGCGGGCGCTCGGCCGTAACGAGTTGGAGCACGTCGACGCCGCCATCGGCGATCAGCGCGATGGCCTCGTCGAATTCGCGGTCGAAGCGGAACGAACCGCGGAAGTCGATCTCCTTGGCCATGATCGCATTGGCCGGCACCGGGATCGCGCCACCCGGCAGATTGCCGATCTGCACGATCGTGCCGCCGCGCCGGACGGTGGCGATCGCCGAGGCGAGGCCGGCGGCCGTGCCCGAGACCTCGAAGGCGACGTCGAAGGGCTTACGGGCCGCCAGGTCCTTCAACCCGTCGTCGCCGGCCGAGACATCGACGATGTCGTCGGCGCCGAGACGGGCCGCAAAGGCCAGGGGTGCGGGCGCGATGTCGACCATGGCCGACGAGGCGATGCCGGCCCGCTTGGCGGCGAGCAGCGTGAGCAGCCCGATCGGGCCGGAACCGAACAGCACGATGCGCTTGCCGGCGATGTCGCCCGCACGGCGGACGGCGTGCAGGCAAACCGCCAGCGGCTCGGCGAGCGCCGCCGCCTTCAGCGGCACATGGTCGGGCACCGGCACGCATTGCGCCGGCACCGCATCGAACAGGGTCGCGAAGCCGCCCTGCATGTGCGGATACTTCGAGGCGGAGCCCATGAAGTAGATGTTCTCGCACAGATTGGCGCGGCCCTCGCGGCAGCGGGCGCAATGCCCGCACCAGCGCGAAGGATTGACGGCGATGCGCTGACCGACCTTCAGCCCCGGCGCATCGGCATTGATCTCCGCCACCTCGCCGGCGATCTCGTGGCCGAGGATCAACGGATCCTTGACCACGAAGTCGCCCGTCCGGGCATGGCGGAAATAGTGCATGTCGGAGCCGCAGATGCCGGCCGCGCCGAAGCGGATGCGGACCATGCCGGGGGCGAGCGGACCGAGCGGATGCTCGATCATCCGGAGGTCTTCCGGGCCGAAAAGAGTTGCGGCGAGCGTGGAGCCGGTCATTTCACCATTCCCATGTATTTCGGCAGCCAGAGCGTCAGCTCCGGAATGAAGGTGATCGCAAACAGCGCGAGGAAGAGCGGCACCAGCCAGGGCAGGATGGCCACCGTGGTGCGTTCGACCGACAGCTTGGCAACGCGCGAGAGCACGAACAGGACCATGCCGAGCGGCGGATGCAGCAAGCCGATCATCAGGTTGAGCGTCATGATCAGGCCGAAATGGATCGGATCGACGCCGAGCTTCAGGGCGATCGGCAAGAGGATCGGCACCACGATGGTGATCGCCGCGATGGTGTCCAGGAAGCAGCCGATGAACAGTAGCAGCAGGTTGACGAGGATCAGGAACACCCACTTGTTCTGGGTGACCGACAGGATCGCGTCGGAAAGCAGCTGCGCCGCCTGGCTGACGGTCAGGAGCCAGGCGAAGACGGACGCGGCGGTGACGATGAACAGCACCGAGGCCGTCGTCTCGACGGTGTCGCGCGTCGCCTTGGCGAGCGACCTGAAGGTCATCGAGCGGTAGCGCACGAGACCGAGGAACAGGGACCAAAGGACCGCCGCAACAGCCGCTTCGGTCGGCGTGAACCAGCCGAGCGTCATGCCGCCGATCAGGATGACCGGCGTCATCAGGGCCATCACGGCCGAAAAGTTGAAGGTCCAGTCGAGTGCCAGCAGGGCCACCAGGGCGATGCCGATCGCCACATTCTGGGACAGGTGACCGTACTCGAGCATGACATAGACGGCGACCGGGAAGGCCAGCACGATCAAGACCTCGAGCCCGGCCTCGGCGAGTCGCTTGAACTCGAACGGCGCATCGGAGCCCCAGCCGTAGCGGCGGGCGAAGATGGCAACGGTCAGCATCATGAAGATGGTCATGACGGCGCCCGGGATCACGCCGCCGAGGAACAGCGCGCCGATCGAGACGTTCGACATCATGCCGTAAATGACGAAGGGCAAGGACGGCGGGATGATCGGCCCGAGCGTCGCCGAGGCGGCCGTGACGCCGACCGCGACCTCGGTCGGATAGCCGTGATCCTTCATGGCCTTGATCTCGATCGTGCCGATGCCGGCCGCGTCCGCGATCGCCGTGCCGGACATGCCCGAGAAGATCACCGAGCCGATGATGTTGACCTGGGCGAGGCCGCCTTTCATCCAGCCGACCAGCGAGACCGCAAAGGAATAGATGCGCCCCGTGACGCCGGCGATGTTCATCAGGTTGCCGGCGAGGATGAAGAACGGCACCGCAAGCAGCGGAAAGCTTTCGACACCCGCGAACATGCGCTGCGCGACGATCACGTCCGGCGCGACGCCGTAAGTCAGGATGTAGAGGATCGACGCCGTCGCCATCGAAACCGCGACCGGTACGCCAAGAATCATCAGGACGATGAAGGAACCGAGCAACAACAGCATGGGATTCAGTCCTCCGAACCGTCGAAGGCCGACGGACGTTCGAGGGGCGAGTAGCCGCGATGGAGATTGGCCAGGAAGACTTCGCAGGCTCGGAGCGCCATCAGCTCGAACGACAGGAAGACGATCGTAAAGACCCAGGCCTTCGGCAGATTGACCGTGGTCATCTGCTCGTCGGAGACAATGTTCATGTATTTCAGGAACACGTAGCCGAGATACGCAAAGAAGGCGATCCGGACCAGATCGACCATCAGGGACAGGATCCGACCGAGGATCGACGGCAGGTAGCGATACAGGAAATCGACATGGATGTGCCGCGTCATGCGCACGCACATGGCCGAGCCGACGAAAACCACGCCGATCAGGCAATAGACCGCGATCTCCTCGGTCCAGGCATAGCTGTCGTTGAGGACGTAGCGGGTGAAGAATTGGACGAAGACCATGCCGGCCATGATCCAGAACAGGGCAATGGCGACCCAGTCCTCGATGGCAAAATCACTGATGTCGGCGGCCGGAGGCGCTTCGTCGAAGACCTGGGCGAGTTCTTCCGCCGTGACCGGCGTGTGGATTTCCTGGGCCATGCGCGACCTCGGCTCGGAATCGTCTGGGAATGAGAAAGTGGCCGGGGGCTCGGAACGCCGCGCGAACGGCGCCCCGGCCTCAGGACGGGAAGGACGAGGGCGGCGCGGGCGCCGCCCCGGCGCCGATCACTTGATGGCGACGATCTTGTCGTAGTCGGCCTTGCGATAGCCGAACTGTTCGAAGGTCACGCCCTTGGCGACGGCGTCGATGAAGTCCTTCTTGTCGACTTCCGTGACGGTCAGGCCCTTCTCCTTGAACAGGCCGACCAGTTCCGCCTCGCGGGTCTGGATCTGCTTGGTGGCGCGCGCGGCCGCTTCCTGGGCGACGGCCACGAAGGTGGCGCGATCCTCGGCGCTCCACTTGTCCCACGTGCCCTTGGCGACGATCGTGTTCAGGTGATCGACGATATGCGCGGTCAGCACGATGTGCTTCTGCACTTCGTAGAACTTCTTCGCCTCGATCGTGGTCAGCGGGTTCTCCTGAGCCTCGACGGTGCCGTTCTGCAGGGCGAGATAGACTTCGGCGAACGCGATCGGCGTCGTGTTGGCCCCGCAGGAGCGCGGCATCGCCAGATAGGCCGGCACGTCCGGCACGCGCATCTTGAGGCCCTTCATGTCCGCGCAGGCCTTGATCGGCCGGTTGGACGTGACATGGCGCGCGCCGTAATAGGTCGTCGCGACGATGTGATGGCCGGTCTTGTCCTCGTAACCCTTGGCGAGTTCCTTGTAGGTATCGCTCTTGGTGTAGGCGAGGAGATGATCGGCGTCACGGAAGATGAAGGGGTAGTAGGTCACGCCGATCGGCGGATAGGCGCGCGCCGCGAAGGACGAACCGGAGATGATAATGTCGACCGAGCCGAGCGAAAGGCCCTGGTTGATGTCAGTCTCCTTGCCGAGCTGCGAGGCCGGGAAGACCTCGATCTGGTACTTGTTATTGGTGCGCTTCGCGAACTCCTGCGCGGCCCAGACCGATTCGGTATGGAAGGGCTCCGACGTCTCGTAGACGTGCGCCCATTTGAGCTTGATCTGGGCTTCGGCGGCGCTTGTGCCGAGGGTCAGCCCGAGCGCGGCGGCGATCAGTAGCGTGGTCCGTCCAAACATGGAATTCCTCCCTTGCGTGAAGATTTTAGCAGGCTTGCAACCTGATCGGATCAACCGGCCGGTTGCTTGGGGCCCCGCGAACGGGTCCGGTCGACGGGCGGGGACGACGCTGGGCCGCCCTCTCCGAAGGTAGCGGAAAAGCGCTCCTGCGAGCGTCGCATATGCTCGCGCATGGCCGCATGGGCGCCGTCCGGATCCCGGGCGGCGATCCGATCGCGGATGGCGCAGTGCTCGCGATGGGCAGCCGCCCAGCTGTCGCGATTTTCGAAGTAGCTGGCGAGCTGGCGGAAGAAGGGCGTGATCCGCTGGTCGAACAGCTCGCCAACGATGCGGACCAGCACGCCGTTGCCGGCGATGCCGGCCAGCGTGATGTGGAAGGCGCGATCCAGCACGATCGCTTCCTCGCTCGGATTCTCCGCATCCTGCATGCGTGCGAGGATTTCGTCGATCTCGGCAATTTCCGCCGCGGTGGCGCGGCGCGCGGCTTCCGCGGCGACCGCGGCTTCCAGGAATTCGCGGGTGGCGAGGACCTCGAACGGCCCCTCCCCGGCATGATCGACGGACGCCGGCACCGCCGGCGGCTCGACCACATAGATTCCGGAGCCGACGCGAATGCGCAGGCGACCTTCCACCTCGAGCGCGATCAGCGCTTCGCGCACGGTCGGTCGCGACACGCCGAGTTGCTCGGCGAGCTCACGCTCCGTCGGCAGCCGCCCGCCTACGGGATATTCGCCCTGATCGATCAGGGTCCTCAACTGGTCGGCGACCTGGCGATACAGCCGGCGCGGTGCGATGGCTTCGAGCGGCACGCGAACCCCCGAACGAATTCCCCCCGATTCCGACTTGAGCGGAACCTTTTCTCCGGCCATGCATCTTCGTGCGGGAGATGCATCGACGGCTCGGTCTATTGGTCAGACCAATTGACCTGAACGTTGACGCATCTCACGGGGTCGTGTCAAGGTCCCGCCACAATCGAAAAGCAGTCCCAAGGAGCCAGACGTCCGATGCGCCTCGCCGCCGCGACCCTCGACGCCCTTCCGCCCGCCATTGCCCGCCCCGCCTACGACCGCGCGGGCGTCACGCCCGGCGTGATCCATCTCGGCATCGGGGCCTTTCACCGCGCCCATCAGGCGGTCTACCTGGACGACATCCTCGCACGGGGCGAAACCGATTGGGGGATCATCGCCGCAAGCCTGCGCAGCGCCGACACGCGCGATGCCCTGGCACCGCAGGACGGCCTCTATACGATCGCCGTGCGTTCGGCGGCGGGCGAGAGCCTGCGGGTGATCGGCGCGGTCGGCGAGGTGCTGGTCGCCCCCGAGGATCCCGAACGGCTGATCGCCCTGCTCGCGGATCCCCAGATCCGCATCGTGACCCTGACGGTGACGGAGAAAGGCTACTGCCACAATCCGGCGACGGGCACTTTGGACGAGACCCATCCGGACATCCTCCATGACCTGAAGGATCTGTTCCAGCCGAGGAGCGCGATCGGCTATCTGGTGGCGGCGCTGGCCGGCCGGTTCTCGGCCGGAACCCCGCCTTTCACCATCGTTTCCTGTGACAACCTTCCTTCGAACGGCAAGACGCTGAAGCGCGTGCTCGACCGTTTCGCGGCCCTGGTCTCGCCGGAACTCGGCGCCTGGGTGGCCGACGAAGTCTCGTGCCCGTGCTCGATGGTCGACCGGATCGTACCGGCGACGACCGAGGAGGACCGCGCTCGCGTCGCGGGAGCGCTCGGGGCCGAGGACGCCTGGCCGGTCATGACCGAACCCTTCACGCAATGGGTCCTGGAGGATCGTTTCCCGAACGGTCGGCCCGATTTCGGCGCGGTCGGCGTGCAACTGGTCGAGGATGTCGAGCCGTTCGAGCACATGAAGTTGCGGCTCCTCAACGGCGCGCACTCGACGATCGCCTATCTCGGCTATCTGGCCGGCTACCCGACGGTCGCGGAGACCATCGCCGACCGCAACTTCGCCCGCCTCGTGCGCGCCCTGATGGACGAGGACGTGACGCCGACGCTGGCCATGCCGGAGGGCACCGATCTGACAGGCTACAAGGATGCGCTGATCGAGCGGTTCAGCAATCCGGCGCTGAAGCATCGCACATGGCAGATCGCCATGGACGGCTCGCAGAAGCTGCCGCAACGCCTGCTCGGGACGATCCGCGACCGCCTCGCGGCCGGGGCATCGATCGACCGGCTCGCTCTCGCTGTCGCGGGCTGGATGCGCTACGTGACCGGCACCGACGAGAATGGCGATCCGATCGACATCCGCGACCCGATGGCGGCGCGCTTCGCCGCCGTGATCACCGAGGCCGACGGCGATTCGCATCAGATCGCGCGCGGCTTGATGGCCATCCGCGAGATTTTTGGCACCGATCTTCCGGCCGATCCCCGTTTCACCGGCCCGGTGATCGAGGCGCTCGATCGCCTGTTCGAATCCGGCGTCAAGGCGACCGTCGCTGCCGCCGCACACGGCCGCTAGGACAGGGTCCCGAAAGAGCGATCCGCTCCGTACGGAAAAGCTCGCGAGAACAAAAACCTACGGAAGATGGTCAGAGCCCGCGAGATCGGGGGCTCTTCAGGACGCCCGGGAATGCCCGGAGATCGCGGCGCGCATCACGACACGGAGACGGCGCCGTGCGCGCCTCCGGCGCCCGTCTTGCGACGCGGGTCCCGAATCGGATCGCGCTATCGCGGAGCCGCTTCGGGACCGGCGTTGCAATCGACAAGACGCGAGCCCCGGCGGGGCCCGCGTCCCGTTAAGTTCAGGCCGATTGCCCGTCAGGGCTTGCGCTGGTCGACCGGCGGCAGGAACTTGGTCGTGTAGATGTCCTCGGGCTTCGGCACCACCTTCAGCGCGTAGGCCTCGGCCGCAACCTCGATCGACTTCTGCATGCGGGCCGGGTCGACATGGCCGAAGCCGTTCGCCTTGATGCTGGGGGTCAGCATCGCGCGGTCGAGCACGAATTTCAGGCGGGCCTTTTCAAGATCGGCCTTGACCAGCGGATCGACCTTGGAGAGCGACGGCACCGCACCGTCGGGATCCTTGGCGACATCCTTGAGACCCGCGACGGTGGCACGCACGAAGGCGGCTACGATATCAGGGTTCTTCTCGGCATAGTCCTTCCGGACGATCACGGTCGAGCCGTAGAGATCGAGACCGTTCTCCGGGAAGGGGAAGATCACGATGTCGTCCGCCGCGACACCGATCCCGGTCAGATTGAAGACCGAAGTCGAGGCGAAGCCCGAAATGGCGTCGACCTGTCCCTGCACCAGCATCGCCTCGCGCAGCTGCGGCTGCATGGAGGTCCATTTCACAGCGGCGGCATCGATGCCGGCCGCCTTGGCGAAGGCCGGGAACATCAGGCGGGAGCTGTCCGCTTCCGGCGCGCCGAGCGTCTTTCCGACCAGGTCCTTCGGCGACTTGATGCCCGATTTCTTCAGCGTGATGATCGAATTCAGGGTCTTGTCGAAGGTCTGGAAGACGCCGAGCACCGGATTGGACGGATTGTCGCCGACGAATTTGATAACCGCATTGATGTCCGAGAAGCCGATATCGTAGGCGCCGCTGGCCACCTTGGTGACCGCGTCGCCGGAGCCGAAGCCGCGGTCGATCTTGACGTTCAGGCCTTCCTTGGTGAAGTAGCCCTTCTCCTGCGCGACCGTCCAGATGGCGTGGTTGCCCTGCACGGCCCAATCGAGGGTGAATTTCACGTCCTTGGTCTGCGCCAGCGCCGCCCCGGCGCCAAACACCAGCGCGACCGCGCCGGCAAAGAACGATTTCGCGATTCCGATCGACATGGACGCCTCCGAACTGGCCCGGCGGCCCGCGCGGGCCACCGTCATCGGGGCGTCAGTTCACACTGCGCCCACGTCCCTGTCGAGCGCATTTTTAGGCAGCCCACCGAAAAGGCAATCGTGCGCCTCCGTCAGATCAGCTTCAGCCCGCGGAAGCTGGCGTGGCCGTCGCGGCCGACGATGATGTGGTCGTGCACCAGAATGCCGAGCGGCTTGGCGACATCGATGATCTGGCGCGTCATGGTGATGTCGGCCTGCGACGGCGTCGGATCGCCGGACGGATGGTTGTGAACCAGCACCACGGCCGTGGCGGAAAGTTCCAGCGCCCGCTTGATGATCTCGCGCGGATAGACCGGCGTGTGGTCGACGGTGCCGACCTGCTGCACCTCGTCGGCGATCAGGCCATTCTTCTTGTCCAGGAACAGGATGCGGAACTGCTCGCGGGTCTCGAAGGCCATGGCGGTGCGGCAATAGTCGATCACCTGGCTCCAGCTCGACAGGATCGGTTTCTTGAACACTTCGCCGCGCACGAGACGCTGGGCGGCCGCCTGCACCAGCTTCAGATCGGCGGCGACAGCCTCGCCGATGCCCGGCACTTCGGTCAACCGGTCGACCGGCGCGGCGAGGACCTCGGCAAAGGAACCGAACCGGGCGACCAGCGTCTTGGCCAGTCCCTTCACGTCGCGCCGCGGAATCGAGCGGAACAGCAACAGTTCGAGAAGTTCGTAGTCCGGCATGCCGTCGGCGCCGGACTCGCGAAAGCGCGCCTTCAGCCGTTCGCGGTGGCCGTGCCAATGGGGCTCCTGCGATGCGGGAAGACTCGCTTCGTCGAAGCCTGTCATGGCCGGCGTCAGATCCTGTAGGGCGGCTTGTGCAATCCGGCCGGCGAAAGCGTGAAGATCTCGCAACCGGTTTCGGTGACCCCGACGGTATGCTCGAATTGCGCGGAAAGCGAGCGGTCGCGCGTCACGGCCGTCCAGCCGTCGGCGAGCACCTTCACGTGCGGTCGGCCCAGATTGACCATCGGTTCGATGGTGAAGATCATGCCCGGCTTCAGCTCGATCCCCTCGCCCGGCCGCCCGTAGTGCAGGATGTTCGGCGCGTCGTGGAACAGCAGTCCGACGCCGTGGCCGCAGAAATCGCGCACCACCGAGCAACGCTCCGCCTCGACATAATCCTGGATGGCAGCGCCGATATCGCCGGTCGTCCGGCCGGGTTTCACCGCGGCGATACCGCGCATCAGCGATTCGTAGGTCACGTCGACCAGCCGCTCGGCTGCCCGCTTGACCTCGCCGATCAGGTACATGCGCGAGGAATCGCCATGCCAGCCGTCGAGGATGTAGGTCACGTCGATATTCACGATGTCGCCGTCGCGCAGCGGCTTCTCGTTCGGGATGCCATGGCAGACGACATGGTTGATCGAGGTGCAGGTGCTCTTGGTGTAGCCGCGATAGTTCAGCGTCGCCGGGAGCGCGCCGTGATCGAGGCCGAAGGCATAGACGAAATCGTTGATCTCGTCGGTCGTGGTCCCCGGCCTGGCCAGCGCGGCGAGTTCGTCCAGACAGCGCGCCGCCAGTTGCCCGGCCTTGCGCATGCCGGCGAAACCGTCGGGGCCGTAGAGCCGGATGGCGCCGGTATTCCGGTGCGGCGCCGTCGCCGCGTCGACATAGGTGACCATGGAGAAAGATCCGCATGAGTTCGGGACGCGGGCGGGCCGCTCATCATGGTTGTCCATATAAATCGTCGCAAAGACTTTCGCCATGAACTTCGGGCGGCCTGCAGCTTTGCAATCGCTGGCGAGCGCATCCCGGCCGCAAAGCCGACGAAACGCCGGAGCCCGGGACGGCAGGCCGGCGAGCCCTCCCTGCCCCGTCAATTCCACAGCGCTATGCCATCGGCACCTTGCGTTCGACGACGATCTCCTCGGGCGTGATCCGGCAGGCATAGGCGACGGCCTCGACGCCGCGGGCGGCGGCGCGGTCGAAGGCGCGCGCATAGGTGGGGTCTATGTCGGCGGCCAGCGCGAAGCTGTCGGCGTCCGGCCGCTGGATCAGGTAGACCATCATGGCCCGATGGCCTTCGGCGACCTGATCGGCCAGTTCGTCGAGATGCTTGGCACCGCGTGCGGTCACGCTGTCGGGGAATTCGGCCAGGCCGGCGCGGCGCAGCAGATGGACATTCTTGACCTCGACATAGGCGCGGCCGCGCGCCTCGTCTTCCAGCAGCAGGTCGATGCGGCTGTTGCGACCGTATTTGACCTCCCGGCGCAACGCCGCATAGCCGGCAAGTTCGCCGATCGTGCCCTCCCGGACTGCCGCCTCGACCAGTCCATTCGGCCAGGCCGTGTTGATTCCGACCAGCGCCCCGTCGACTTCCACCAGTTCCCAGGAATAGGCGAGCTTGCGCTTGGGATCGTCGGACCGCGACAACCAGACCCGCATGCCCGGCGCCGCAAGGCCGAGCATCGAGCCGGGATTGGCGCAATGGGCGGTGACGCTCTCGCCGGTGTCGAGTTCGACATCGGCCAGAAAGCGCTTGTACCGGCGGACGAGACGGCCGGCCATCAGGGGACGGGGAAAGCGCATGGGACCTCGGGGCTGAAGTGCAGGTTCGGTCCCATGCCCTATCCGATTCCCGCCGCCCGTCGCACGATGGCAGGGACCACGGCCTGCGGCGCCGGGAGACTCGCATGCAGGCGAAATCCCGGCGCCTCACGGAAAGGCAGACACGTCAACTGCGAATGTCGCAAAAACAGGCATGTTGCCGAAGCCTGCGGCAGAAAAAGTAGAGTTCCGGGTCTTTGCTGGTCATGAATCCGGCTTGCGCGACGGCACGACCTTTGCGGAAATGGGATCAGCAAATCGGCAAGGAAGCGACCCGCATGATCGCCAAGGCGTTCGACGAGATGACGGCTCTGGGGGACGGTTGCCGATCGGGATATGAACTCGTCCAGGCATGGCTCGCCGCGACCCCGGCGGAGACGCTGCGCCAGAGGCAGCAGGAAGCCGAACTCCTGTTCCGGCGGATCGGCATCACCTTCGCGGTCTATGGCGACGCCGAGGGCGAGGAGCGGCTGATTCCGTTCGACATCGTGCCGCGCGTCCTGACCCGACCGGAATGGCAGCGCCTGTCCAAGGGATTGGAGCAGCGCGTCAACGCGCTCAACATGTTCCTCAAGGACATCTACGGTAAGGGCGAGGTCCTCAAGGCGGGCGTCGTGCCCGAGGATCTGGTCTATCGGAACCCGTATTTCCGGCCCGAGATGCAGGGCATGCAGCTGCCGCACGACATCTACGTGATGATCGCGGGCATCGACATTGTCCGCGTCGACGCTGACACCTTCTATGTGCTGGAGGACAATGCGCGCACGCCGTCGGGTGTCTCCTACATGCTGGAGAACCGGGAGGTGATGATGCGCCTCTTCCCCGATCTCTGCGCCCGCCATCGCATTGCCCCCGTCGAGAACTATGCCGACGAATTGCTCGCGACCCTGAAATCGGTCGCGCCGGATTCGGCGCCCGGCGAGCCGACCGTGGCGGTCCTGACGCCCGGCGCCTTCAACTCGGCCTATTACGAGCACTCGTTCCTGGCCGACAAACTCGGCGTCGAGCTGGTCGAGGGCCGCGACCTGTTCGTGCGCGAGAACATCGTCTACATGCGCACCACCGAGGGACCGAAGCGGCTCGACGTGATCTATCGCCGTGTCGACGACGATTTCATCGATCCCCTCGCCTTCCGGCCCGATTCGGTGCTCGGCGTGCCGGGGCTTCTGTCGGCCTACCGCGCCGGCAACGTGACGCTCGCCAACGCGGTCGGAACCGGCTGCGCCGACGACAAGGCGGTCTACAGCTACATGCCGGAGATCGTCCGCTTCTATACGGGCGCCGAGCCGATCCTCTCCAATGTGCCGACCTGGCGCTGCCGCGAGCCCGATGCCCTGAAATATGTGCTCGAGCACCTGCCCGAACTGGTGGTCAAGGAGGTCGACGGCTCCGGCGGCTACGGCATGCTGGTCGGGCCGAAGGCCGACAGCGCCACGATCGAGAATTTCCGGCAGAAGCTGATCCGCGATCCGTCGAAATTCATCGCCCAGCCGACGCTCGCACTGTCCACCGTGCCGACATTCGTCGGCGAAGGCGTCGCGCCCCGGCACGTCGACCTGCGCCCCTATGTGCTGACCGGCGCCGACGGGGTGAAGACCGTGCCGGGCGGATTGACCCGGGTCGCCCTCAAGGAAGGCTCTCTGGTGGTCAATTCCAGCCAGGGCGGCGGCACCAAGGACACCTGGGTGGTCGACGTGCCGATCACCGATGCCGCCATCATGCAGTTCCAGCAGCAGCAACAGCAGCAATCCCGCCACCGTCCCTGACGGGAGCCACACCAGACCCGAACCGCCGCCATTGGTCCCGCGCTGCCGAAAGGTTACCCTGTCCGATGCTGAGCCGCACAGCCGACAGCCTCTACTGGCTCTCCCGCTACGTCGAGCGCGCCGAGAACACCGCCCGCATCATCGACGCCGCCTCCCGCCTGGCCGCCCTGCCGGCCGGCTACGGCAGCGCCACGAATGAATGGGAATCGGCCCTCGCCGCGACCGGGAGCAAGGAGAATTTCGCCGCCCATTATGACGAGGCGACGCCGGAGACCGTGGTCGAGTTCCTCGCCTTCTCGCCGCAGAATCCGTCCTCGATCAAGAACTGCCTGGAGAATGCGCGCACCAATGCGCGCTCGGTCCGCACCGCTCTGACGACCGAGCTCTGGGAGACGATCAACTCGGCTTGGCTGGAATTGAAGAACTACAGCCCGCGCGACCACAATCTGTCCCGGCTGGCGGATTTCCTGCGCTTCGTGAAGCAGACCTCGCTGTCCTTCGACGGATCGGCCTACCGGACCATGCTGCGCTCGGACAGCTACTGCTTTACCCGCATCGGCGTCTACATGGAGCGCGCCGACGCCACCGCGCGGATTCTGGACGTGAAGTATCACGTCCTTCTGCCGCCCGGCGCGCAGGTCGGCGGCAGCCTCGACTATTTCCAATGGTCCTCGATCCTGCGCTCCGTGTCGGCCCTGACCGCCTATCACTGGGTCTACCGGCAGAACCTGAAGCCTTGGCTGGTCGCCGACCTGCTCATCCTCAACCAGCAGATGCCGCGCTCGATCGCCAGCTGCTACGAGAACCTCACCCGCTATCTCGACATGCTGGCACGCCACTACGGCCGCCAGGGCCCGAGCCAGCGGCATGCCCGCAGCACCTTCACGCGGCTTCAGAACGCCAATCTGGACGATGTCTTCCAGTCTGGCCTGCACGAGTTCTTGTCGGAATTCATTGCCGACAACAACCGGCTCGGGTCGCAGATCAACGAGCAATATCTGATCTGAGTGACTGTCCGCCTTTGGTTCCCGCCCCTTGCCGCCCGGAAAACGCGATGCGCCTCAGGATCACCCACGAGACCGTCTACACCTATGAGAAGCCGGCCTCATACGCGATCCAGACGCTCCGCCTGATGCCACGCGGCTCGCAACAGCAGTTCGTGACCGATTGGCGCATCGACGTCAGCCAGGATTGCCGCCTGTCCCCGGTGGAGGATCATTTCGGCAATCTGACCCACGCCTTCTCGATCGACGGGCCGATCGACGAACTGTCGATTGTGGCCTCCGGCGAGGTCGTGACCGAGGAGACCACCGGCGTTCTGCGCGGCACGCCCGAACGGCTGCCGCTGTCGCTGTTCCTGCGCAGCACCGATCTGACCCGACCCGATCCGGCGATCCGCGCGTTTGCGGCGGCGATCGCGGAAGGCGAGGAAGACCGCCTTGCCGTCCTGCACAAGCTGATGGCAGAAGTGCATGACGCGATGCATTACGACGAGGATGCGACCGAGCCCTCGACGACGGCCGCGGATGCCTTTCAGGCGGGCCACGGGGTCTGCCAGGACCTGGCCCATGTGTTCATCGCCGCGGCCCGTTCCCTCGAGATCCCAGCCCGCTATGTCGGTGGCTATATGTTGCGGGATGATGGTGAGAACGTCCAGGCGGCCGGCCATGCCTGGGTGGAGGCTTTCGTCAGCCCGGCGCTCGGCTGGGTCGGCTTCGATCCGGCCAACGATATCTGCCCGACCGAAGCCTATGTGCGGGTCGCCTCCGGTCTCGACTATCTCGACGCGGCCCCGATCCGCGGGACCCGCTACGGCGGCCAGGGCGAAGTCATGAAGGTCAAGGTCAAGATCGAGAAGACCGGGGAATTCTGATCCCGCTGACCGTCGCGCAGACACAACGTTTCCATGCAACCCTGACCGACATGTGCAGCTCGCAAGGATGGGCCACCTTTCCCTTGCAGACGAAGGATGCCTGTGCCACAGCGGCAGTCCGGCGACGGGGCGGAACGGGGGCGCGTCATGACCTATTGTTGCGGAATTCTGGTTCGGGAAGGGTTGGTGATGATCGCCGACACCCGCACCAATGCGGGGCTCGACAACATCGCCACCTTCCGCAAGCTGAACGTCTTCAACCGCCCCGGCGAGCGCTCGATCGCGATCGCGACGGCCGGTAACCTCGCCATCAGCCAGTCGATCGTCTCGCTGGTGACGGAAGGCTTCGAGAATCCGGAGACCGGCGAGATCGAGACGATCGAGTCCGCCGGCACCATGTTCAAGACCGCGCAGCTGCTCGGTCGCGCCATCCGCGAGGTCTATCGCCTCGACGGCCGCATGCTCGAACAGAAAAACCTCAATTTCGACGTGACGATGCTGCTCGGCGGCCAGATCAAGGGCGGCCGCCTCCGGCTGTTCATGGTCTACTCGGCCGGCAATTTCATCGAGGCGACGGTCGACACACCCTATCTGCAGATCGGCGAGCACAAATACGGCAAGCCGATCCTCGACCGCGCGATCAAATACGACGTCGACCTGCAGGACAGCCTGAAGATCGGTCTGATCTCGATGGATTCGACCATGCGCTCGAATCTCGGCGTCGGCATGCCGATCGATCTTGCGGTGATCCCGCGCGATGCCATCGCCACCCAACTGGTGCATCGGATCGAACCGGGCGAGCCCTATTTCCACGATCTGCGCGAGCGCTGGTCGGCAGCCTTGCGCGCTGCCCATCAGAATATCCCCCGCCCGCCCTACGGCCCGGTCACGCCGCAGCCGCCGATCCTGCAGCCGACGGCCTTGCCGCCGGCCCAGACCGAACCGGCTTCTTCGCACTGAACCGATAAAATTCGCGAGAAAGTCTGAACGCCAAAACAAGCGGCGCCATTCTAACATTCGTCCGTTGGTCGCCGGGCTCACCCCGAGTCGGCCGTTCCGACCCGAGTGGATGAATGGCGCTGAAGGCGATCAGATCCGGCTGGGAACAGGCCATGCGCGAAGCGTCGATCATGCAATCGATCGCCGCGCTGGTCTGCTTCGCCCTCCTGTTCCTGACCATGACGGCAGCATGGACGTCGCAACAGGCCAACGACCTTGCGGTCGACCGGCAGGTGCGCCTCGCCACCAACGGCCTGGAGCAGGAAATCGAGCGGATCGGCACGGAGGTGCAGACCGGCTCGGTATCTGACGATGCCTATCGCCGGATCCATATCCGCTTCGATCCGGATTTCGCCGAGCGCGCCTTCGGAGCCCGGCTGTGGCGCGACTACCGCCACGACATGACGCTGCTGGTCGGACCGGGCCGCGCCATTCTCCAGGCCCATGTCGCCGGCCGCATGACCGAACCGAAGGATCTGAAATCCGTTCTGGTCGATGTCAGCGGCCCCCTCGAACGGGTGCGCAATCAGATCGCCGAGATTGTGCGCCGGCCGCTTGGGCAGGACGACCCGGAACTGATGGTCGGCAAGATCGTCCGGGAGACCGCGGTGCTGCGGGTTGGAGACAGGGCCGCGCTGGTCGCGGTATCGGCGCTGGTACCGGAGGATGGCAAGGGCCTCAAGAAAAGCGCGCCGCCAACCGTGGTCGTCGCGGTCAAGTTCGTCGCCGGCGACCTGCTGGCCCGGATGGCGCGCCAGTTCGTTCTGCCGGAACTGCAGTTCGTCCCGATCGAGAATCACGAAGCCGTTGCGGCCGTCGGCCGCGCCTCGGCGACCGTGAAGACCAGCGGCGACCAGACACTCGGCTTCCTGGTCTGGGCCCCGTCGCAGCCCGGCTACCAGATGATGCGGCATCTCGCGCCGCTGATCGTGATCGCGACCGCGCTGTTCGTCATTTTTGCGCTGATCGTGGTCGTGAAGTTTCAACGCCGCACGGCGGAACTGGCCAAGAGCGAGGAGCGGGCGAAGCGCTCGGCGATGCACGATGCCCTGTCCGGTCTCGCCAACCGGGTTCTGTTCGCCGAGCGCCTGGAAGCGGCACTGCTCGAAGTCGAGGTCGACCCGAAGCGCAGTTGCGCCATCGTCTATGTCGATCTCGATCGCTTCAAGGACGTGAACGATACGCTGGGCCATCAGGCCGGCGACGAGGTCATCCGCGTCACGGCGAAACGGCTCGAGTCGATCATGCGCCCGGGCGACACCGCCGCCCGCATCTCCGGCGACGAATTCGCCATGGTGGTTCGCTCGGCGCCCGACCGGGCGGAACTGGAGCAGCGCCTCGGCGCGATCGTTCGCGAGATCGCGCGTCCGATCGCCATCGGCGACCGGACGGTCTATCCGGGTGGCAGCGTCGGCTGCGCGCTTGCCCCCGAACACGGCAAGGAGCGCGCCGATCTCCAGCACAAGGCGGATCTGGCACTCTATCGGGCCAAGGCCGGTGGTCGCGGACGCTGGCTGATCTTCTCGCCGGAGATGGATGACGGCTTCCGCCGCGTCCAGCAGATGCGCCAGGATCTGCGCGCATCGATCAACGAGGGCCGGCTGACGGTCCTGTACCAGCCCTATTTTTCGGTCGCCGAGATGCGGGCGATCGGCGTCGAGGCGCGGGTCGCCTGGGACCACCCGACGCGCGGCCGGCTGTCGGCCGGCGAATTCATTCCGGTTGCCGAGCAATGCGGCCTGATCCGGGAGATCGGTGCCTTCATCCTGCACAGGGCGGCCCGCGACATGCATCGCTGGCCCGGCGTGCGGCTCGCCGTGAACGTCTCCCCGCTGGAAATCCGGCAGTCCGATTTCGCCGATAGCCTGATGCGCATCCTGGACGACGAAGGCTTCGATCCCGCCCGGCTGCAGGTCGACATCACCGAGAACATCCTCCTGACCGATGCGGATGCCGCCATCACGGCGATCGCGACGCTCCGCAAGGCGGGCATCCGGGTGGCGCTCGACGAGTTCGGCTCGGGCCAGTCGAGCTTCAACTACCTGTCCCGCTTCCGCTTCGACACGATCAAGATCGACCGCAGCTTCGTCGGCAAGCTGGAGACCTCGCCGGAGGTGGCGACGATCGTCCACGCGATGGTCGAACTCGCCAACAAGCTGGGTCTGGAGACGGTCGCCGAGGGTGTCGAGACCTTCGGTCAGTTCCGCTTCATCCAGGCGGCCGGCTGCCAGACCGTCCAGGGGCATCTCTGCGCACGCCCCATGCCGGCAACCGAGGTGAGCCGCTTCCTCGAGCACCCGCTGAGCGAACGGATCCGCGCGGTCGCGTGAGGATTGCTCGAATCTGGCGCCGCGACCGGTTGGTCCGGCGGCACGGCATCCCATCTGCGAGGCGGCGAGCGGCTCGGTCCCGCCTCAGTGGGCGTGTCCGCATCCGGCCAGATCGTCGATGATTGGGCAATCCGGGCGGTCGTCGCCATGGCAGGCGGCCACCAGGCTGCCGAGCGACCGTTTCAAGCTCTCCAGTTCGGCGATCTTGGCCTCGATCTCGCGAATCCGCGTCTGCGCCATGGCCCGCACATCTGCAGACGACCGGCAGCTGTCGCTCCACAGCGACAGCAAGGCACGGCACTCGTCGACCGAGAAGCCGAGATTGCGGGCGCGCGCCAGGAATTTCAGTCGCGCGATCTCGGCCGGACCATAGTCCCGATAGCCGTTGTCCCGACGAGGGGCGGCCAGCAGACCGACCGATTCGTAATAGCGAACCGCCTTGGCGGTCAGGCCTGCGGCTCCGGCGGCGGCAGCAATGTTCATCGGACGCACTCCGGCAAAGAACCCGCCGTCAGATAAAGGTGCCCTCTCCGGCAGGGTCAAGGCATATGGAGCCGGGACTGGAGCATCATCTGATCCGAGGGAATCGGATGAGGCCCCGCATGATCCTGTTTTCACATGCATTCTCCGATCAGGGTGGGTCGCCGTGATCGGACCTTGCTTCAGGAGATCGGGATCGGATCCCCCGGTCCGAGCGTCCCTCGCGATGGGCCGGCGGTCTCGGCGGCGGCCGGCAGGGGTTGATTGCGCGCCTTCCAGCGGGGCAGGAGATTGCTGTCCTTGGCGGCCTTGTCGACATCCGCCAAAAGCGCCTCGATCGCCGCCATCGTCATCGGACTGCCGTCGTGGTCGATCACCGGCAGTTCTCGGCCGAACTTCTCCGCGACCACCTCCACTTGCGGTGGCCGATAGGTCGGGCGCCGGCTGGGGCCGGCCGTCGCGATCATCAGATCGAAGACGGAGCGGTGGATGGCCTCCTTCCAGCTACGATCCGGATAGGCCATCGCGAAGGGGCGATAGTGCCTCCGCAATCGTCCGCCGAGTTCGGTCGCGTCGAGCAGTCGATACATCGGAAAGATGCGGCTGATCACGAACTAACTGAGTGAATCGTGCGGGTCAGCCGGTGCTTCGGTCGGCCAGCGCGGTTGCTCGATCTGAAGGCCGGTCAGAGCTCTCACCCTGCCGACCATCCAGGCCAAGGTGATTTCGGAAATCGGCTTCAGAGCTGCCGAGGCGGCCGAGTAGCCACCCCCGATATCGGCATGCACGCCGGGAAACCAGACCTGTTCGACCCGGCGCGCATTCAGATGATCCGGGCGAGCGAAGAGGGCGGGAACGAAGGGGCCGCGATGCTCGTCGATCGCCAAAGCCTGCACGGCATGGACGATGGCCGACCCAAGCTTGGTATCGTGGAAGCGATCCCGCGAGCCGGCCCAGTTTCCTGCCGACGCGAGGGGGATCCCCGTCGAACCGACCGTGTCGAACACGCCCAGGAATTCGATTTTGACGCTCGGATGGCAGCGGTCGGACAGTTTCGCCTTGTCAGCCGGAAGCCGCTTCTTGGGTTCTGTCCGGTAGTAGGACCATGCTTCGGCCAGTCCGTCCGCTGAACAGAACTCCGGACGAAGCAAACCGCTCGCCCCGATGAAGCCGGCCAGGCTCCGCGCCGTGAACGAACCGCGCGAGAAGCCGAAGATATAGATCTCGTCCGGTACGCCATTGGCGTCGGACGGCTGGTAGAACTGACTGAGAAAGCGATACGCCGCACGAACCTTTTCGCTCAACCCGAGTCCCAGCATCCCGCCAAGAAATTTATCGATCCACCCCTCCGTCCCGACGCCGGAATCGTAATAGAGCCTCTGCTCGACCGTGTCCGTGCGCGTCGGATCGGTGTTGGCGCTTTCGACCAGTTCCTTCAATCGGGCGACGTTGGACGGTACATCGTACTTGCCCGTCTTGTTCCAGGTCCCGTCGAGAAAAAGCACCAGACGCTTCATGGTCGCCCCCCTGCGTACCGCCGGAAGGCGACCATGCGACACACATTCCTATATTTCAAGGTGTTTCGGTTGATTCTACACCATTCGATAGAAATCGAGATCGGAGCCGCCCCGTCAGTGCATCCGGTAGAGGCCGTTGACCGCCGTCCACTCGTTGGGACCGACCAGGCGCTTGTGGGCGACTTCGACCTTCACGATCGGTCCGTCCAGTTCTCGGTTCCAGAAATCGAGAAACTTCTCCAGCTCGGGAAATTTGGGGGCGAGGTCGTAATCCTGCCAGACGAAGGCCTGCAGGATCGCCCGGTGGTCCGGCATGCGATAGAGGATGTTGGCAGTGGTGAGCCCGTAGCCTTCAAGCTGGCGGGCGAATGCAACATCGACCTGTCTTTCCATCATGGAGCCCCTCCGTCATGGTCAGCGCACGGAAATGAGAGCAAAAAGCGCGCTTCCCATCAAGACGGAAGTCGATTAAATATGTGTCACTTCAATAGGTTGGCAGCATAGCCGGCAGAGTGCTGCCAGCCACGCGGACCGTTGACCCGGCATGATCGCCAGGAACCCTGATCATCGCGTATGACGCCGGACGCGCACCGACGGCTTAGTGGCGGTCCTCGCGGCCCGGGGATGTCGCCAGCACCGGCCCGCAGTCCGCTTCGAACGGCAGCGTGGGCAAAAGAAAAAGCCGCGCCCTTGCGAGCGCGGCCTCATCGTCGGCCGGACTGGCCGAAATCAGATTACTTGGCGCAGACGAGCACGACCTTGGCGCCGTCGCCATTGCAGGTCGCGCCGTCGTCGCTGGTCATGATCGGACCCTGCATCGTACCCGTGCACATCGCCGAGATCAGCATTTCGCCGGTGGCGCAGGAGGCGCTGGCACTGCCGGTGATCTTGCGCAGGGTCATGCCGCCGCCGATGCCCGACGGGCCGGCCGGACCGGTCGGTCCCTGAGCACCGGAAGGACCTGCAGGGCCCTGAGGGCCGGCGGGACCGGCAGGACCTTGCGGGCCGGCAGGGCCCGCGGGACCGGCAGGGCCGGCGGGTCCGGCGTCACCCTTCGCGCCGGCAGGACCGGCCGGGCCGGCGGGACCCGCCGGGCCGGCATCGCCCTTCGCGCCGGCAGGCCCAGCGGAACCGGCAGCCCCCTGGGCGCCCTTCTCGCCAGGCTTGCCTTCGCAACCGGCCAGAGCCAATGCAAGTACAGAAACCATCAACAATCCGACGCGCCGCATCCCGGCCTCCCACCCTTGGAAAAGGTGACCGCAGTCTGCCCGCCCGACCGTGAGAGTCAATGCGGCCCGCACCTTGACCGGCACGGGCCGCGACAAACTGTAGCTCCGCAGAGTCCCGCCGCGCACGGCGCGGAGGGTCAGGGAAACAGTCCGATCTGCTCCAGACCGGTCGTTTCCGGCCAGCCCATCATCACGTTCATGTTCTGAATCGCCTGTCCGGACGCCCCTTTGACCAGGTTGTCGAGCACGCAGAGCAGGATTGCGTGACCCGGGCGACGATCCGCTGCGACCGACATGAACACGAAATTGGACCCGCGGACGTGCCGGGTCTGCGGCGAAGTTCCGAAAGGCAGCACCTTGACGAAATGCTCGCCCTGGTACCTTTCGGCGAGAATCGCATGAAGATCCTCGGCAGTCCGTCCGGGCTGCAGCTTGACATAGATGGTCGACAGGATGCCCCGGTTCATGGGCACCAGATGCGGCGTGAAGGCTGCCCGGACCGGACGCCCAGCGGCCTTGCTGAAGCCTTGCTCCAATTCGGCCATGTGCCGGTGGTGGCCGACGCCATAGGCGTGGAAGCCCTCGGACACCTCGGTGAACAGATTGGCTTCCTTGGCAGCCCGGCCGGCACCCGAGACGCCCGACTTGGCGTCGATCACGATCTGGTCGGGATCGATTGCGCCGGCTTCCAGAAGCGGGATCACCGGCAGCTGTCCACAGGTGGTGTAGCAGCCCGGATTGGCGACCAGCCGCGCCTTGGCGACGGCGGCACGATCGAGCTCGGTGATGCCGTAGACGGCTTCAGCCTGCAGTTCGAGCGCCTTATGCGGATGACCGTACCAATAGGCATAGGCCTCCGGGTCAGACAGGCGGAAATCGGCCGACAGATCGACGATCTTGATCGAGGCCGGGACCGCCTTCAGCACCTCCTGGGTGGTGGCATGCGGCAGGGCGCAGAAAACCAGGTCGATCGACGCCCAATCGACCTCGCCGATGGCGATCAGGCGCGGCAGGTCGAGACCGGTGAACTGCGGGAAGGCCTCGGCCATGGTCGAGCCGGCCTTTCGGTCGGCCGTCAGAGCCGCGATGCGGACGCGCGGATGCAGGGCAAGCATCCGCACGAGTTCCGCGCCGGTGTAGCCGGACGCACCGAGGATGGCGACGGCGATCTTCTCTGACATGACGACCCTCTCGAATGGGGACGCTGGATATGGCGGATCTCGGTGACAATGGAAAGATGCCGATCGCCCATGCAGACCACGCATGCGGTCGCCGGCCGTCACATTTCTTCCGGGAGCCGGCCCTTGAGCACCAGCGGCAGGCCGGCGGCCACGAAGGTGACGCGATCGGCTGCGGCGGCGATCGTCTGATTGAGGCGCCCCTGATGATCGCGGAACCGGCGTGCCAACGCATTGTCGGGGACGATGCCGAGCCCGACCTCGTTGGAGACCAGAACGACTGGTCCGGTCAGGTCCGGCAGCGACGCCGCCAAGGCCCGTCCGGCAGCATCGACATCCTCCGGCGGGATGTCGGCGGCGGCGAACATCCGGTTGGTCAGCCAGAGCGTCAGGCAGTCGACCACCAGGATACGGTGCGGGCGGGCTTCGCGCCGCAGAGTTCCGGCGAGGTCGAGCGGCTCCTCGACTGTTAGCCAGCGGGCATCACGCTCGGCTCGATGCCGCGCGATACGCTCGGCCATCTCGGCATCACCCGCCGTCGCCGTGGCGACCAGGACGGGGGTGAGACCGGAGGCCTCGGCGCGGGTCTGCGCGAGCCGGCTCTTGCCGGAGCGGGCGCCGCCCAGCACGAAATCGATCCTGGGTCGTTCGGATGGGGACGGCACGGGCGGGGCAACTCCTCGTCACGGGGGACGACTTGAGGGTCAAAGGGGTTACGGCGGGCTTGTGTTTCGCCGTCCGGCGGCCCGCCGGACGGAGACGATCGGGGACTTTCCTGCCGGCTCACCTTTTTCCACAGCATCCAAGTCCGGGCTTGGCAAGCCGGATTCGCACTGCTATAGGCTCCCCGGCGCGCCGATGGCGTGATCCGCGATAGCTCAGTTGGTAGAGCGTTCGACTGTTAATCGAATGGTCGCAGGTTCGAGTCCTGCTCGCGGAGCCAGTTTCGGGCGGGGATCGGATGGAAAATCCGGTCCCCGTTTCGCATTGGGACCGATCGTCTCGAGTCCCGGAGCGGCGCCGCGAAACTTCGCTCGCGGACGAGTCCCCTGCCAACAGAAATCCTGGCGCCAAGGCCCATTTTGCGGCCGCAGCCGGCATTGGCGGGACCGCGAACGGCCGTAGCGGGACAGACACGGGTTCGGCTTTCCCTGCGTCGCCACCCCACACCCGCCGATCCTTCAGTTGAGCTGCAGCGCCAGCCAAACGTTTTACGGGCCACCCATACGGTCGCCGTTTCAGCGACGCAATTCCATGCGATTCCGTCTCGAAATCCCTCGCTACGCTTCGTGTGCAGCGCAGCAAACACCACGAAGCCGGCGCTTTATTCTTCGCTCCCGGGCGGCGCTGTGCTTTGCACGGCTGGTCCCTATTGCGGCAATACGTTTCAGCAACAGTCCTCGAACCAGAGCCATTGCCATTGACGCGGGGTCTGCCGAAATGGCAGAATTAAAAGACGTCGTACGGCCACACAAGAAACAGGCTCGACGGCGGGGGGATAGTCATGTCTGCACATGGGATCATCGCGATCCGGCGTAGGATCGTGCGCGCCATCCAGCCGGTCAGTTCCTTCGTGAGCGGCCATCCGCGGATGTCGCTTCTGGCCGCGACCATCATCGCCTTCGGCGTGATCGGCGCGGTGGTAGACTACAACAATGCCGTCCTGGCCAAGGCCGATCTGCAGAATGCACTGGACTCCGCAGCCCGATCGGCGGTCGGCGATCTCGACGCACGGTCGGACGAAGAGGTGAAGGCTCGCGTCCAGCATATGATCCAGACGCGCCTGCTGACCGAGACCGATATCGCCAATGTCACGGTGGCGGTCGATCGCAAGGCAAGGCGGGTGCGCTGCCGCGCGACGGCGCGTGTCGACACCACCGTGACGAGCCTGATCGGCCCGGCCTTCGTGGAGATCGCCGCGTCGTCGGATGCATCGGCCGATTCGACGGGCACAGCAACCTCGACGCACTGACGCCGGGTTTCTCCAGCGGTCGGGGCGGAAAATCCACCTCCCTTCGCAGCCCGTCTCCCCGATCGGAGGGAGACGGACCGTGAAGGCAATGGGGGCGTGCGGACCCGACTTCGACCTCCGGATCTGCGCTCGCAAGGCGCCCACGGCGCGGCACCTTCGCTTTTCCCAATGCCGATTGTCCAAGACTGGACCTTGCGTTCATTTTTCGCCCGATCGCGAGAGGCATGTCCCGATCAGGGCTGATCGATCCATATCCTCCATGATGCGATCGTTACGGTGGCGGTTGGACCGGATCCCGTATTGTTGCAGGGTTTGCGAGAAGGCGGGTCCTGCGGACTTTTTACGGACATCGCCGATCCCCAACATTGTGATCGGCGCATCTGTGAACGCTTTGGAATCGAAGACTGGAGCGCAATCGCCGCAGCCTGGTTGCAGGGACTTCAGACGCTCAGCCTGATCGGCGAGGACGATATCCGGGCTGAAATCGAACGGCACGCAGCCGCTCTTCCCGATCGGGAAGCGCGAACCCGACTGGGCGTCGATGGAGCTTCGCCCGTCTTCTCGGCGCCGGAGTAGGTGCGTCTGCGACCTCGCATCGGTCCCGTCGAGACCTCGGCCAAGGACTTGCGTCTGGCTTCCCCGCGTCGATCCTGTCCCGCCCGGACCGCGTCGAGCCGCCCTGCCCTTGTCATCTCGGGCGGCCTCGGGCACACAGAGGCGGGGTCACTGCAGCCGCTCGGCACAACCACTTGCCGGGAACCAGGCATCTCGTTCCAACCCCTGAAATTGTGAGGACGGCGACACGGCCTGGCACCGTTCCCGTCCTCATGGCGCAGCGGGAGGCGGGCCGGACGCGGAATGGGCAAAACGCTTTTCATCCACATCGGAATGCCGAAGGCGGGGTCCAGCACCTTGCAGTTCGCCCTCCGGACCCACCGCGAAGTCCTGGCGGCGGCCGGCGTCTACTATTTGCGGCTTGGCGAATGCCATAACGAAGTCTTTCGTACCTTCTGCGGCGCCGCGCACCCGCGCAGCGACATTCCGGCCACCACCGCGATCGAATTGCAGGGCCTGAAACGCACGGCCGAGGCCTATGGCGGCCGTATCGTCGAGGAGGCGCGCAAGGTCGAGGATCTGGGCATCGTCTCGGGCGAGGCGCTGATCTCGTTCACGCACGAACAGGTCGAAAAGATCCGGGATGTGTTTCGACCCCATTTCGACCGCATCTCGATCGTCGCCTATCTGCGCGAGCCGCTGTCTTGGGCGAGCAGCCGCACGCAGCAGAAGATCAAGAACGGCGCCGACACCCTGGAGCGGATCATCGCCTCGATCGAGCAGGAGCAGAGCCCGCTCGTGCCGCCCTACAGGGCGATCCGGATCTGGGAGGATGTGTTCGGCCGCGACGCTCTGATCCTGCGGCCCTTTGCGCGCGAAGCCTTCCCGAACGGCGACCTGATCGCCGACTTCTTCGCCGCGATCGGACGGACTGAACTTGCCGAGCCGCTGCCGCGGCAGGACAAGAACCTGACGCTCTCCCAGGAAGCCGTTCAACTGGTCGACGCGCTAAAACGACTCGACGAGACCCGCAACGGGCAGCAATCGCCGGCATCCCGGCGGCTGAGATTTGCCCTGATGCGCCTTCCCGGCGAACGCTTCTCGCTGCCGCGCGCCACCCTGGAGCGCGTTCAGGCCCGCGCGGAACCTGAAATCGCCTGGCTCAGGGAAAATTACGGCGTCGATGTCCAGCCGCGCGGCCCGCGCTACCCGGATGCACCGGCTCCCTGGCAGTCCGAAACGGTCGACGCCCTGGTCGAACGCCTGGAGCGGGCGGTCGGCGATACGCGCCGTGCAGGCGGTACGCTGAGGCGCCTCTGGGACTGGATGCGGGCCAGACTGCCGCGTCCGTTGCGGCGCGCTGCCGGCACCCGCCCCGAACCGGGGCCGCCGACGATCTCGGATTGATCGCAGACGATCGCCCCCGAAACATGCCGGCGGGCGCCGAGCCCGCGAATTCATGCATTGCGATCGGATGACCGGCGCCAGAACCGCCACCAGGGACGGCGCCTGGCGCCGACCTTTCGGCGCGCCGTCCGCCAGATCTCGAAGGCTCGGTCGACGGTCGTCAGGTCTTCGGCCTCGAGCACGGCCGAGCCGGCTTCGGCGAGCGCCGATTTCGGAAAGTTCAATCCGTCAAGACCCGCCGCGCAGCGGTCGTGAAAGGCTTGCCCCTCGGTGTTGTCCGGCCAGAAACCGGCACCGGGCCGATCAGCAAACAGACTGCGGGCACCGGCCGTCGTGACGAAGATGGTCCGTTCCAGGCGGGACTGGGCCCCCCGAACCTCGGGATCGTTTCGCGCCGCGAGCCAATAGGTCAGCCGCGCGTCCGGAGAGCGATTGCGTCGAGGGCTGCCGCCTTCGAAGCCGGGCAGTCCGACTCGGGCCAAGAATTTGCCGCAGATGTCGTCCGCCAGATCATGATAGGAGAGAAGATCGACCCGACCGAACGCGTTCTCGAATGCCATCGCCTGCTCGTGATACTCGAAGAGCGGTCGTGCATATTCTATAAATTTTGCAAACGATCCGGTGAAATGATCTTTGCGGACCAGATGCTGGTACAGCGACTGTGCGAATTCGTCACCACGCCGGAAGACCAGCACTGGATGAACCTCCCAATCCCCCAGCGTATCGGCGACAACCTGGAGATATTCCTTCTGGCGCCTTCGAAAATCGTCCCGATCGAGACCCGACCACAAGTTGAAGCCCAGAAGCGAACAGCTCAGGTCTTCGCTCGACACGATGACCGTCGGTGACCCGGCATGGCGGCGCAGGGCTTCGGCGACATCCTCCTTGGCGCAGTCGTAGACGCCGGTGAACGCCTTGGCGATCCAATTGTGCGAGTTCTGCCCGGCATAATCCCGGTGTTCGTTGGCCGGATAGGACAGACCTGCTTGATTCAGTTCATCGCGCCTTGAGCTCAGGATATACTGAATCGACGATGTTCCTGTCTTATGCGTTCCACAGTGTAGTATTATCCGCATTTCGATCCATTATCCAGCCTGATCCCTAGCATTATTTACTGAATTTCTTATTCATATCATTCTTTTATGGAACTTGCGCATTGGCGACGCATTTTTTGAAAGCCATCGTTTCAGGGAACAATTGGAAACACTTCGGTCGTCCGCCTGTGCTTCCTTGAAATACTGCATGTCCTCAGCCGCGTTGCACACGCCTCGCGACCAAACCGTTCGCGGCCGACATCGCGGCTCCGGTCGGACGAAGGCGGGATCGATGGACACAAGTCCGGTCGGAACCGCGGCGCGATGAGTCGCGCAGTTGTCCGGCCGTGAGCGCATCTCCGCTTCAAGCCGGGTTCTGCCCGATCGGAACTTGCTCTAAGGCTCTTCGCCTGTCCGGAATCCCGACGACGAGTCCCTATCGATGCGCCCCGATGTCCTGACGCCGCTATTCGCCGCCGTGTCCGGCCTGCCGGGCGTTGGCCCCAAGACCGCCAAGCTGTTCGACCGCCTGCTCGGCGCCGAGGAGGGCGGCATCGGCGCGCGGCTGGTCGATCTCGTCTTCCACGTCCCGACCGGCATCGTCGACCGGCGCCTTCGTCCGGGCGTCGCGCGCGCGCCGGAGGGCGCGGTCGTCACGCTCGATCTGCACATCGATCGGCACCGCCCGCCGGCGCCCGGCAGCCGCGCCCCTTACAAGATCTTCGCCTATGACGACACCGGGGAGATCGCCCTCACCTTCTTCCACGCCAAGGCGGACTGGCTCGAGAAGCTGTTGCCGGAGGGCGAGCGGCGCTGGGTCTCCGGCCGCGTCGAATGGTTCAACGGCGCGCCGCAGATGGCGCATCCCGATCATGTGCTGCCGCACGACCGGCTTGACGAGATGCCGGCGGTCGAGCCGGTCTATCCCCTCACCGAGGGCCTGTCGCCGAAACTGGTCGGCCGCGCGGTGGCGGCCGCGCTCGCCCGCCTGCCCCACCTGCCCGAATGGCAGGATGCGGAATGGCTGAGGCAGCGCCGCTTCCCCGATTTCACCACCGCGCTGACCCGACTGCACCGCCCCGATGGAAACGACGGCCAGCCCGCCCAGGCGACCGCGCTCGCCCGCCTCGCCTATGACGAACTCCTCGCCGGCCAGTTGGCGCTTGCCATCGTGCGGCGTGACCTGCGCCGGCGCCCGAAACCGCCCCGGACCGGCGACGGCCGTCTGGTCGAGGCGGTCCGCGCCGGCCTGCCCTTCGCGCTGACCGGCGCACAGGCCCGCGCCGTCACCGAGATTGCCGCCGACATGGCGCGGCCGGAACGGATGGTGCGCCTGCTCCAGGGCGATGTCGGCTCCGGCAAGACCGTGGTCGGGCTGCTGGCGGCGGCGCACGCGGCGGAGAGCGGTGGCCAGACCGCCTTCATGGCACCGACCGAACTGCTCGCCCGCCAGCATTTCCGCACCATCGCCGCCCTCGCCCGTGCCGGCGGCCTCGGCATCGCCATCCTGACCGGGCGCGAGAAGGGTCGCGAGCGCGAGGCGATCCTGGCCGGCCTGGCGGACGGCTCGATCGCGATCGCGGTCGGCACCCATGCCCTGTTTCAGGAGGGGGTCGAATTCCGCGACCTCGCGCTCGCCGTCGTCGACGAGCAGCACCGCTTCGGCGTCCACCAGCGGCTCGCCCTGACCCAGAAGGGCCGGGGCACCGATCTCTTGATCATGACGGCGACGCCGATCCCGCGCACGCTGATGATGAGTTCGTTCGGCGACGTGGACGTGTCTCGGTTGGACGAAAAGCCGGCCGGGCGGCAGCCGATCGCCACCCGGGCCGTGCCGACCGAACGCATCGGCGAGGTGGTCGGGGGCCTCACTCGCGCCATGGCGGGCGGCGCACGGGTCTACTGGGTCTGTCCGCTGGTCGAGGAGAGCGAGGCCATCGACCTTGCTGCGGCGAGCGACCGGGCGCGAGACCTGGAGCATATCTTCGGGCCGGTCGTCGGGTTGGTGCATGGCCGGATGAAGGGCGCCGAGAAGGACGAGGTGATGCGCCGCTTCGCCGCCGGCGAACTTTCGGTACTGGTCGCCACAACGGTGATCGAGGTCGGCGTCGACGTGCCCGAGGCGACCGTGATGGTGATCGAGCATGCCGAGCGTTTCGGCCTGTCGCAGTTGCACCAGCTGCGCGGCCGGGTCGGCCGTGGCTCCGCGGCCTCGACCTGCCTGCTGCTCTATCGCGGCCCGCTCGGCGAGACCGCGCGGGCCCGTCTGGCCATCATGCGCGAGACCGAGGACGGGTTCCGCATCGCCGAGGAGGATCTGCGCCTGCGCGGGGGCGGCGAAATTCTTGGAACGCGCCAGTCCGGCCTGCCCGGCTTCCGCCTTGCCCGGCTCGAACTCCATGGCGACCTGATGCAGGCCGCCCGCGACGACGCCCGCCTGATTCTGGCGCGCGACCCCGACCTGACCTCGCCGCGCGGGGCGGCCCTGCGCACCCTGCTCTACCTGTTCGGCCGCGACGAGGGCATCCGGCTGCTCGGCGCAGGCTGAGGGGCCTCGCTGGGCCGACCGAGGCATGATAGAGGCGGAGGCCGTTTCGGGACGCGGCGTTCGTCCCTCGGCCCGCAGTCCTCGGACCGGACTACGGACCTGCGCTGGCACTCCGATGGGGAGAGTGCCAAATTTCTGGTCCACCCCCCTTGTGCCGATTGCTCCGCTTGCCTACCTGAGGTTCGCACGACCCGGCACGGGGCCGATCGGCACGTGCCCGGCGGGCATTCCATCGAACCACCGGAACGTTCGACTTCAGAAGTTCCGTTCACTCGGAGGAGCAAGCATCATGGCATTCCGTCCCCTGCACGATCGCGTTGTCGTCAAGCGCGTCGAAGCGGAGCAGAAGACTGCCGGCGGGATCATCATTCCGGGCACTGCCCAGGAGAAGCCGCAGGAAGGCGAAGTCATCGCCGTCGGCACCGGCGCGCGTGACGACAGCGGCAAGCTCGTGGCGCTCGACGTCAAGGTCGGCGACCGCGTCCTGTTCGGCAAGTGGTCCGGTACCGAGGTCAAGATCGACGGCCAGGATCTCCTGATCATGAAGGAGAGCGACATCATGGGCATCGTCGAGGCGACCGCTGCGGCCAAGAAGGCCGCCTGACCCTTTCCCGCCCCCAAGAACACTTTGAACGGAGCATTTGCCCATGGCTGCCAAAGACGTACGTTTTTCCCTCGATGCGCGTGACCGGATGCTGCGCGGCGTCGATATCCTCGCCAATGCGGTCAAGGTGACGCTCGGCCCGAAGGGCCGCAACGTGGTCATCGAGAAGTCTTACGGCGCCCCGCGGATCACCAAGGACGGCGTCACCGTCGCCAAGGAGATCGAGCTGGAGGACCGCTTCGAGAACATGGGCGCCCAGATGGTGCGCGAAGTGGCCTCGAAGACCAACGACATCGCCGGCGACGGCACCACCACCGCCACCGTGCTCGCCCAGGCGATCGTGAAGGAAGGCGCCAAGGCGGTGGCCGCCGGCATGAACCCGATGGACCTGAAGCGCGGCGTCGATCTCGCCGTCGAGGCCGTCGTGGCGGACCTCAAGGCCCGCGCCAAGAAGGTCACCTCGAACGAGGAGATCGCCCAGGTCGGCACCATCTCGTCCAACGGCGATACCGAAATCGGTCGCTTCCTGGCCGAGGCGATGCAGAAGGTCGGCAACGAGGGCGTGATCACGGTCGAGGAGGCCAAGAGCCTGACGACCGAGCTCGACGTGGTCGAGGGCATGCAGTTCGACCGCGGCTACATCTCGCCCTACTTCATCACCAACGCCGACAAGATGCGTGTCGAGTTGGAAGACCCCTACATCCTGATCTTCGAGAAGAAGCTGTCCGGACTGCAGGCCATGCTGCCGGTGCTCGAGACGGTCGTCCAGTCGGGCAAGCCGCTGCTAATCATCGCCGAGGATGTCGAGGGCGAGGCGCTCGCGACCCTGGTGGTCAACAAGCTCCGCGGCGGCCTCAAGATCGCGGCCGTCAAGGCGCCGGGCTTCGGCGATCGCCGCAAGGCGATGCTCGAGGACATCGCCATCTTGACCAACGGCCAGGTCATCTCCGAGGATCTCGGCATCAAGCTTGAGAATGTCACGCTCGACATGCTCGGCCGCGCCAAGCGCGTGATGATCGAGAAGGAGAACACCACCATCGTCGACGGCGCCGGCTCCAAGAAGGAGATCGAGGGCCGCGTCGGGCAGATCAAGGCGCAGATCGAGGAGACCACCTCGGACTACGACCGCGAGAAGCTGCAGGAGCGTCTGGCCAAGCTCGCCGGCGGCGTCGCGGTGATCCGCGTCGGCGGTGCGACCGAGGTCGAGGTCAAGGAGAAGAAGGATCGCGTCGACGACGCCATGCACGCGACCCGTGCGGCGGTCGAAGAAGGCATCCTGCCGGGCGGCGGCGTCGCCCTGCTGCGCGCCATCAAGGCGCTCGACAGCCTCAAGCCGGCCAACAGCGACCAGAAGACCGGCATCGAGATCGTTCGCAAGGCGATCCAGGCTCCGGCCCGTCAGATCGCCATCAATGCGGGCGACGACGGCTCGATCGTGGTCGGCAAGATTCTGGAGAGCCAGGACAATGCCTTCGGCTGGAACGCGCAGACCGGCGAATATGGCGACATGTTCAAGTTCGGCGTGATCGACCCGGCCAAGGTCGTCCGCACCGCGCTGCAGGACGCCGCGTCGGTGTCCGGTCTCCTGATCACCACCGAGGCGATGATCGCCGAGCGGCCGAAGAAGGCCGACGCCGGTCCGGCGATGCCGGGTGGCGGCATGGGCGGCATGGACTTCTGATCAGGCCGTTCCGGGCCGCCGCCCAGCTTTGAAAGGTAGCGACGGCCAAGCCGTCGCGGGTGGCGGCATGGACTTCTGATCGCAGCCGTCAAGGTCGCGGCTACAAACGGGAAAGGCGTCGGAGCAATCCGGCGCCTTTTCTATATGGGACGAGCGGCTACAGACGAATTCGCCGCCCTGCAGACCGTCCTCAGAGCGAGAAGCTGGTGCCGCAGCCGCAGCTGGCGGTGGCGTTCGGGTTGCGGATCTGGAACGACTGGCCGATCAGGCTGTCGACGAAATCGATCTCCGAGCCGGTCATGTATTCGATCGAAACCGGGTCGATCACCACCGTGGCGCCGTCGCGTTCGATGACGAGGTCGTCGTCGGCGCGCTCGCGGGTCAGGTCGAAGCCGTACTGGAAGCCCGAGCAGCCGCCGCCGGAGACGGAGACGCGCAGCACCGTTCCCTCCGGCTCGGCGGCCGTGATCTTCAGGATGCGCTTCGCCGCGCGCTCTGAAACCGCGATGGGGGTCTGGGAGAGTGGGGGCATGCCGCCGTCCATGGGGACCTCGCCTGCGCAGTCTTGCAATCGGGTGTGCCGGTCGTGCTTGCGTCACGATCAGCATGGAATTAAGTGCCCTCGCGCGTCCAAGGATTCAAGGCCTTCCGGGCGCAGGGGCGGGATGCCACCGGGGACGGGCAAGGGCTTGCGCTGTCGGCGCCCGGGCGACGCGATCGAGGAGGGGCCAGTGGGCGCGACCGGTTTGAGCGGGATCGGCTTCGGCGGCGAGCCGCGCGCGCCCTATGCCTCCGATCCGCGCACGACCCGGGGCCGCCTCGTCGCCGAGCCGGAAAGCCCGACCCGGACGCCCTATCAGCGCGACCGCGACCGAATCGTGCATTCGACCGCATTCCGCCGCCTCGCCCACAAGACGCAGGTCTTCGTCTATCACGAGGGCGATCATTTCCGCACCCGTCTGACCCATACCATCGAGGTCGCCCAGATCGCCCGCGCACTGGCTCGGGCGCTCCGGCTCGACGAGGATCTCGCCGAGGCGCTCGCGCTCGGCCACGATCTCGGCCACACGCCCTTCGGCCATGCCGGCGAACGCGCGCTGAACCGCGCCATGCTCGATCACGGCGGCTTCGACCACAATGCCCAGACGCTGCGCGTGGTCACCAGCCTGGAGCGACGCTATGCCGGTTTCGACGGCCTCAATTTGAGCTGGGAAGCGCTCGAAGGCCTCGTCAAGCACAACGGCCCGCTGACCGACACCGCCGGCGTGCCGCTGCCGGTGCATGGCGAGGTCGGCCCCCTGCCCTATGCCATTCGGGTCTATCAGGCGCGGCACGATCTCCGGCTCTGGTCCCATGCCGGGCTGGAGGCCCAGGTCGCCGCGCTTGCCGACGATATCGCCTACGACGCCCACGACATCGACGACGGCCTGAGAGCCGGCCTGATCGCGCCCGACCAGCTGACCGAGGTCCCGCTGGTCGGCGACATCCTGCGCGAGGTGCGCACACGCCATCCCGACCTGGACCTCGGGCGCCTGATCCAGGAGGTGACCCGCCGGGTGATCACCCGCATGGTCGAGGACGTGATCGCCGAGACGCTTGCCCGGATTGCCGCCGACCGCCCGGCCGATGCCGACGCGGTCCGCCACCTGGCCCGACCGATGGCCGCCTTCTCGGAGGCGATGGCCGAAGCCGATCGCGGCATCAAGCGTTTCCTCTATGCCCATGTCTACCGGGCGGGCAGCGTCATGGCGGTGATGAGAAACGCCGAGCAGGTCGTCCAGGCGCTCTATGCGGCCTACACGGCCGCGCCGGAGGAGATGCCGCCGGAATGGCGTCGCGGCCTCGACGCCGACGACGCCGGCCGCCGGGCCCGGCGGGTGGCCGACTACATTGCCGGCATGACCGACCGCTTCGCCGAAATCGAGCACCGGCGCCTGTTTGACGCGACCCCGGATTTGCGTTAGGCCCCGCGCGCCCCTCCGGCAGCGGCCGCAAGCGGACGCGGGACGGGCACGCGTCCGCTCCGACCAACGCCAGAGACCACCCTTATGAACGTCTTCGTCGATTTCACGATCCGTGTCCGCAAGGCGGTCGAAAGCCTGGGGCTGACGGCGACCGACGGATCGGCGCTCGATCTCACGAGGATCCTGATCGAGCCGCCGCGTGATCCCGCCCATGGCGACCTCGCCACCAATGCCGCCATGGTGCTCGCCAAGGCGGCCGGCGAGAACCCGCGTCAGCTGGCCCTGAAGCTGGTCGGCGAACTCGCCGCCGATCCCGACATCGCCGAAACCGAGGTCGCCGGGCCGGGCTTCATCAACCTGCGTCTGGTGCCGGCCTACTGGACCGACCTCCTCGGTGCGATCCTGCGCGCCGGCGACGCCTTCGGCCGCTCCGGCCTCGGCCGCAATGCACCCGTCAACGTCGAATATGTCTCGGCCAATCCGACCGGCCCGATGCATGTCGGCCACTGTCGCGGCGCGGTGTTCGGCGACGCGCTGGCCAATCTGCTGGGCTATGCGGGCTGGTCGGTGACCAAGGAATATTACATCAACGATGCCGGTGCCCAGGTCGATGTGTTGGCCCGGTCGGCCTATCTGCGCTACCGCGAGGCGCTCGGCGAGACGATCGAGATCCCGGAGGGCTTCTATCCGGGCGACTATCTGAAGCCGGTCGGCGCGGCGCTGGCCGCCGCCCATGGCGACGCTTTGCTGTCGAAGCCGGAGGCCGAATGGCTTCCTGTCGTCAAGCGGGCGGCGATCGATGCCATGATGGCGGAGATCCGCAAGGATCTGCAGCTCCTCAACGTCCATCACGACGTCTTCTTCTCCGAGGCCAGCCTGCAGGAGCCGGGTCACGATCGGGTCCGCCAGGCGATCGCCGCGCTGGAGGCCAAGGACCTAATCTATCGCGGCCGGCTGGCACCGCCCAAGGGGCAGCTGCCCGACGATTGGGAGGATCGCGAGCAGGTCCTGTTCCGGTCGAGCGCATTCGGCGACGATACGGACCGCCCGCTGATGAAGTCGGACGGCAGCTACACCTATTTCGCCTCGGACATCGCCTATCACTACGACAAGTATCTGCGCGGCTTCCACGAAATGATCGACGTCTGGGGCGCGGACCATGGCGGCTACGTGAAGCGCATGCAGGCCGCCGTCAAGGCGATGACCGGCGATGAGGGCGGGCTCGACGTAAAGCTCTGCCAGCTCGTGAAGCTGTTTCGGGCCGGCGAGCCGGTCAAGATGTCCAAGCGGTCGGGATCCTTCGTCACGCTGGCCGACGTCGTCGAAGAGGTCGGCCGCGACGCGGTCCGCTTCATGATGCTCTACCGGAAGAACGATGCGCCGCTCGACTTCGACTTCCAGAAGGTGACAGACCAATCCAAGGATAATCCGGTCTTCTACGTGCAATATGCCCATGCCCGCTGCCGATCCGTCTTCCGTCAGGCTGCCGCGGAATTGCCGCATTTGGACCTGTCGGACGCGGCCTTGGCGGCGGCGCCTCTGGCCCTTTTGAGCGATCAGGGCGAGTTGGCACTGGTGCGTCGCCTTGCCGAGTGGCCCCGGCTGGTCGAATCCGCAGCCAGCGCACACGAACCGCACCGGCTCGCCTTCTACCTCCACGACCTCGCCAGTGAACTGCACGGACACTGGAATCGGGGCAAGGAACTGCCGCAATTACGCTTTATTAACGTTGACGATCCATTGTCGTCCTCAGCCCGATTGGCAATGGTGCGTGCCGTTGCTTTGGTTCTCGAGTCCGGGCTCGCTATATTGGGTGTCACGGCACCCGATGAAATGCGATAATCGGATTGCGAGCACACTCCGGGTGCGGTGCTCCGCGCGACGAAGTCCGTCGCGCGACGGAGGTGGACAGATCCGATGGCCGAACTGAAGCGACTGCCAACCGGTTATGACGATCGCGGACCTCAGGATCGCTCCTACGAGGATGATCCGCTGGTCGAACTGGCCCGAATCGTCAGTGGCGGCGCTCCTTTCCCGGAGCCGGCGCAGCGCGGCCGTGCGGCCGCGCCGGAGCCGCGGGCGGCGATCCCCGAGCCCCAGCCGCGTGCCGAAATCGGTCGCCAGCCGATGCCGAATCAACTGTCCGCCCTGGAACAGGAATTGTTCAGCGAACTGCGCTCGACGGTCGATCCCGATCGCACCCCGCGCGCCCGCGTCCAGCCCGCGGCGAGCGCCGCTCCGCCTCCGGCCCCCCAACCGCCTGCCGCCGCGCAGCCGGTCGCACAGAGAGCCGCCATGTCCGCGCAACCCGCTCCGCAGCCCGTCCGCCGCGAACCCGCGCCGGCACCGTCCCAGGCTGCCGGCGGCGACTTCGCCTCGCATCTTGCCAACGAACAGTATCGGTACGTGCAGAGCGGCGTCGCGGCCGGGTCCTACGATCCCGCCTTCGACGATTTCTTCGACGAGCCGACCATGCTGATCGATCCGCAGCAGCAGCGGACCGGCCAGCAGGCCGGCGCCCATCAGGGCGCTGCGGCGCATCACGGCGCCACGGGCCATGCGCTCGGCGGTCAGAGCCAGGGCGGTTCCCAGGGGTATTCCGGCCGCACTCAGGGTGGCCACGGCCCCCTCCCCGGCGCGCAACCGGGCAGCCAGCGGCCGGCGCCGGCTGCCTCCGATTTCGCCACCCCGCCGATGCCGCCGTCCGTCGATAGCCGGGTGCGCGCACCGCAGGTCGAGCCGACCTTCGGCGAGTTCGGACGCGAGGAGATCGCCGCCGCCGCCCGGGAAGCGCAGCCCTATCTCGGCGGCGCTCCGGCCATGCCGGAACATCCGCATTCGGAACGGTCCGCCGCGCGCCACGTCGCACGTGAGCCCCGCCGCGGCCTGATGGCGGCGGGTATGGCGCTCGGCGTCTTCGTGCTCGGCGGCCTCGGCTTTCTCGGCTGGCGCGCTTTCGCGACGCCCGGCGATGGCGGCACGCCGCCCCTGATCGCGGCCGATCCCAAGCCGATGAAGGTCAAGCCGGAAGGTCAGGCGACCGGACCGAGCGGCCCGAAACTGACCACCGACGGCAGCGGTGAGGACAAGTCGCGTCTGGTCACCCGCCAGGAAGAACCGCTCGACCAGGTCGCCGGCCGCACCCAGGACGGCCGCAACGTCCGGGTCATTCCGGGCGCGCCGAACTCCGCCGTCGCCGAGCAGCCGCGCACGGTGCGCACCGTCGTCGTTCGTCCGGACGGCACGATCGTACCGTCGGGCGATCCGGCCCGCACGGTGACCACCACGCCGGTCCGCATCGGCGAGCCCGCCTTGCCGCCGGGACCGGCGCAGCCGGTCGTCTCCCTGCCGCCGCGGGCCAACGATCCGATCGCGGCGCTGTCGGCCCCCAAGGCGCCGTCGACCGGCCCGGTCACGTCGGTCGGGTCCGGTGCGCCTCCGTTGCCGGCCCCCGGCCCGGCGCCGGTCACCACCGCCGCAACCCCGCCGCCGGCCGCGCCCAAACCCGTTGTGGCGACCCCGGTCACGGCGCCGCCGAGTGCCAATCTCGGCTTGCCCGGAACGCCGCCGGCACCGCCGAAGCCCGTCGTGGCCCCGAAGCCGGCCGTCGCCTCGCAGCCTCTGCCCGCCGCGACCGGCGCGCCGCTTGCGCTCGGCGCCGTTCCGCCGACCCGGCTCGCCTCGAACGGTCCGGCCGCAACCACGTCCACGCCCGCTCCCGCCGCGCTGGCGCCGCCCGCTCCGATCAGCGCTCCGCCTCCCGCAGCGTCCGGCGACGGCGCCTGGGCCGTGCAACTTGCTGCCGCTCCGTCCGATGCAGAAGCGCGCCGGGTCATCGCCGATGCTCAGCGCAAATATTCCGGCGTCCTGGGCGGCCGGTCGACCTACGTGCAGGTGTTCGGCAACTATCATCGGGCGCGCGTTTCGGCGGGCTCGGAGAGCGAAGCCAAGGCGCTCTGCGAGCAGATCAAATCCCAGGGCGGCGTCTGCTTCACCACCCGACGCTGACCGCGCGAGAACGCATCGCCATGGCGGCCGCCGCTCTCTGAACGGCGGCCGCAGCGCGTGACGGGGGCCGGAACGGGAGCATGCGCCGGGCCGATCCCCGGAATGGCCGCCTGACCATCGCGCCTGCAGCCTGCGGCATCGCCGTCTTGTCACGGATCGCCCCCATCCGCTCCGAGGAGATCGAGGCCATGTCGTCCAACGCCGCCTTCATTTCCGGCTGTGCCGGCTTCGAACTGACCGACGAAGAGGTCGCCTTCTTTCGCGACGCGCGGCCCTGGGGCTTCATCCTCTTCAAGCGCAACATCCAGGATCGCCGGCAGGTCTCTGCCCTGACAGCGCAATTGCGCGACGTCGTCGGTCGGCCGGACGCGCCTGTGCTGATCGACCAGGAGGGCGGTCGCGTGCAGCGGATGGGGCCGCCGGAATGGCCGGCCTATCCGTCGGGGCGCGCCTTCGGCCAACTTGCCGAGCGGGATTCCGCCGCCGGGCTGCGCGCAGCCTGGCTCGGCGCACGGCTGATCGCGGCCGACCTGGCCGAGGTCGGCATCGATGTCGACTGCCTGCCGGTGCTCGACGTGCCGGTGGAAGGCGCCCATGACGTGATCGGCAACCGCGCCTATGGCCGCGAACCGACGATCGTGTCGGCGCTTGGCCGGGCGGCCGCCGAGGGGCTGATGGCCGGCGGCGTGCTGCCGGTCGCCAAGCATATTCCCGGCCACGGCCGCGCCGGTGTCGACAGCCATCTGTCGCTGCCGGTGGTCGATGCGCCGCGCGCAGATCTCGAGGCGACCGACTTCCCGCCCTTCGCCGCGCTCGCCGGCCTGCCGCTCGGCATGACCGCGCATGTCGTCTACACGGCGATCGATCCCGATCGGCCCGGCACCCTGTCGCCCGTGGTGATCGAGGAGATCATCCGCGGCCGCATCGGTTTCAACGGCTGCCTGATGACGGACGACATTTCCATGCAGGCCCTGGCCGGATCGCTGCGCGAACGCAGCCGGGCTGCGCTCGACGCCGGGGTCGACCTCGTGCTTCATTGCAGCGGCCGCCTCGAGGAGATGCGGATGGTCGCTGGCGCCTGCCGACCGCTCGACGGTGCGGCGGCCCTGCGGGCGCAGGCGGCGCTCGACGCGCGGCGGCGGCCGGAGCCGATCGATCTGGCGGCCGCGCGCGCGGAACTCGCCGATCTGATGGCCGCGGCGGTCGTCTGACCGGGCGGCCCGAACCCGGGGATCCGACGATGCCGGCCGAAAGCACCCGGACCGTGCCCCCCGCCTCCGCTGCCGCAGGCCGCGTCGGCCCGGTGCCGGACGCCGCGGAGGACTGGAACCGGCCGGTGCGCACCGCGCCGGCCGCCGGCCCGGCCGAAGACGGCGGCCCCGCACTGGTGGTCGATGTCGACGGCTTCGAGGGGCCGCTCGATCTGCTTCTGAGTCTTGCCCGCGCCCAGAAGGTCGATCTGGCGCGCATCTCGATCCTGGCGCTGGCCGAACAGTATCTGGCCTTCGTCGAGGCCGCCCGGGAGACCCGGCTGGAGCTGGCGGCCGACTATCTGGTCATGGCCGCCTGGCTCGCCTATCTCAAATCGCGCCTGCTGCTGCCCTCGCCGCCGAGCGACGACCAGCCGAGCGGCGAGGAGCTGGCCGCCGCGCTCGCCTTCCGCCTGCAGCGGCTCGAGGCCATGCGGGCCGCCGCCGGTGCCCTGATGGAGCGGCGCCGGCTGGGCCGCGAGGTGTTCGCGCGCGGGCGCCCGGAGGCGGTAGCGGTCGACCGGCAGGATGTCTGGCAGGCGAGCCTTTACGATCTCCTGACCGCCTATGCGGGCCTGCGCCAGCGCCAAATGGTCACCACCGTGCGGGTCGCGCGGCGCCAGGTCTGGGCGCTCGCCGACGCGCGCGTCATCCTGGAGCGCCTGGTCGGGCGGATCGCCGACTGGACACCGATCGTCACCTTCCTCGGCGCCTATCTGTCGCCGGAGATGCGCGCCACCGTGATCGCATCCTCCTTCTCGGCGAGCCTGGAACTGGTGCGCGAGGGCAAGCTGGAGATCCGCCAGGCCGAGGCCTTCGAACCCCTCTTCATCCGCACCCCGCCCGCCCCGCGCGACGAACCAGCGCGAGGGTCGGAATGAACCGGCCCGACGGCGACCCTCAGGACCGGGACGACGCGCCATCCGCCGATCCGGACGCCTCGACCGCAGCCGACGGAGCCCCGGATCCGGCGCCCGGCGGTGGTCCCGAACGGGCCGACGTCCGGCGCATGGTCGAGGCGCTGCTGTTCGCCGCCGCCGAGCCGCTCGACGAAAGGACCCTGGCCGAGCGCCTGCCGGCCGGCGCCGACCTGCGCGGCGCCCTGCGCGACCTGGAGGCGGACTACCGGGCCCGGGGGGTCAATCTCCTGCGCGTCGCCGGCAAGTGGATGTTCCGCACGGCCTCCGATCTCGCCTGGCTGATGGCGCGCGAGGCGCATGAGACCCGTCGCCTGTCGCGCCCGGCGCTCGAGACCCTGGCGGCGATCGCCTATCACCAGCCGGTGACACGGGCCGAGGTCGAGGCGATCCGCGGCGTGGGCCTCTCCAAGGGCACGCTCGATGTCCTGCTCGAAACCGGCTGGGTCCGGATGCGCGGGCGCCGGCGGACGCCGGGCCGCCCGGTCACCTACGGGACAAGCGAAGCCTTCCTGATCCATTTCGGCCTCGACAGCCTGCGCGATCTGCCCGGTCTCGAGGAATTGAAGGGCGCAGGCCTGCTCGAAGGACGCATTCCGCCCGGCTTCCATGTGCCCATGCCGACCGACGATCCCGCACTGACGCCCGACGAGGACCCGATCGAGCCGGGCGAACTCGCCGATCTGCTGACCGCCGACGAGGCAGACGAGCCCGAAGAGGCCGATGGAACCTGACCCGGCATCGCGGCGCGTGCCGGCATCACATGTCCAAGGTCCGGGATGAAATGCCGGGTCCGAAGCCCTATAGAGGAACCTGGCGGAGCCAGCCGCCGGTCCCGCGGAGAGCCGAGCCGCCTTGTTCACGATCGATCGTCACGCATCACCGCTTCGAACGACGCCCGCCCCGCGCGCCAAGGCCGCTGCGACCATCGCCGCCCGCCTGACTTTCGAGGCCGTCAGCCATGCCTATGACGGAGCCCCGTCCCTGCGCGGCGTGACGCTCGATGTCGAGCCCGGCGAGGTGCTGTGCCTGCTCGGGCATTCCGGCTGCGGCAAGACCACCCTGCTCCGGCTTGCCGCCGGCGTCGAGCGGCCGGCCGGCGGCCGCGTGCTCGTCAACGGGCGCGAAGTGAGCGGTCCGAACGTCTTCCTGCCGCCCGAGCGGCGCGGCATCGGCCTGATGTTCCAGGACTATGCGCTGTTTCCGCACCTGACCATCCTGGCCAACGTCATGTTCGGCCTGACCGCACTGCCGAAGCGCGAGGGCGAGCGCGAGGCGCTGCAGGCGCTCGCCCGAGTCGGGCTGGAGAGCCACGCCTTCGATTATCCGCACGAACTGTCCGGCGGCGAGCAGCAGCGCGTCGCGCTCGCACGCGCCATTGCCCCGCGGCCCTCGGTCCTGCTGATGGACGAACCCTTCTCGGGCCTCGACCGTCGGCTGCGCGATTCGGTGCGCGATGAGACCCTCGCCGTCCTGCGCGAGACGCGTGCCACATCGCTGGTCGTCACCCACGATCCGGAAGAGGCGATGCGCATGGGCGACCGGATCGCCCTGATGCGTCAGGGACTGCTGATCCAGGTCGGTACGGGCGCCGAAATCTACAATGCGCCGGCCGACCTCTTTACCGCGCGCTTCTTCTCCGAACTGAACGTCATCCAGGGCCGTGGCACCCAGGGCGCGGTAGCGACGCCGGTCGGCAGCTTCGCGGCGGCCGGATTGGCGGAAGGCGCCTGGGCGGATGTCGCGATCCGGCCGCAAGGCGTACTGCTCGACCGGCCCGGCACCGGCATTCCCGGCCGCATCATGGAGCGACGCTTCCTGGGTGAGGTCGACCTGTTCGATGTCGCCGTCCAAGGCCTCGACGGTACCGTCAAGGCGCGCCTGCGCGGCGGCGGCGCACTGGCGCCCGGCGCGGATGTCGGCGTCACAATCGATCCCGCGGAAGTTCTGGTCTTCCCCAAGGAGGCTGCCGGCCCCATATAGACCGCCATGATCGTGTTCCGCCGCGCGGATCCGCCGCCGGGCGACCGGACGCGGAAACCGTATCTCGCGCCGGCGGTGCCAGTCATGTTGCGGCACAACAGCAGTTTTGCCATAGTGCCGGCCGCATCGCCGCCAAAGGTGATCTCCGCGAGGAAATCGGGACCCCGTCCCGGCGCGAAGCGATCACGGGACATCGACGACACGCGGACGGCGCGGGGACCAGACCGGCCCCGGACCGTCTCGCACGGAGAAAGACGAAATGGGTTCCTTGAGCATCTGGCATTGGCTGATCGTCCTGGTGATCGCGTTGCTTCTGTTCGGCCGCGGCAAGATCCCCGAACTGATGGGTGACTTCGCCAAGGGCATCAAGAACTTCAAGAAGGGCATGCAGGACGACGAGGCAAAGGCCGATACGCCCCCGCCGCCGGCTTCCACCGTGCCCCCGAAGACCATCGAGAACCATCCGACCGACAGCCGGGCCACGTCCGAGGACAAGTCCAAGGCCGTCTGATCTACACGCCCGGCAGGCGCTGCCGGCGCGGAATTCCGCATCGGCCGACTTGCGCCGGAGGCGTCCGGCATGCGACTTGGCGGTAATACGGGACGGGCGAACAGACCCCGGCTCCCATCAGGGACCGGGGCAGCCCGCGGGACGAGATGCTGGACATTGCCTGGAGCGAAATGCTCATCATCGGGGTCGTGGCGCTTGTCGTCATCGGCCCCAAGGATCTCCCCAAGATGCTCCGGATGGTCGGCCAGACCATCGGCAAGGTCCGGCGCATGGCGGCGGAGTTCCAGGGGCAGGTTAGCGAGGCGATCCGCGAGGCGGAACTCGACGACGTGAAGAAGAGCGTCGAGGACCTGAAGGCCCTCAACCCCGCCAACATGATCCGCAGCGAGATCGACGCCGCCATGGCGCCCGTGCATCAGGTCTCGCAGGACCTGAACGCCGAACTGTCGCGCATCGAGGCCGGGCTTGACTCCACGCCGGCGACAACGCCGGCCGGACAGGCCGAAGGCTTTGCCGCCGATCCGGCGCCGGCCGAAACCGTGACTGCCTCCGCTGAGCCATTGCCCATGCCGAGCGCCGAAAGCCTGTCTCTGCCCGAGATCGCCCCCTACGAGCCGCCGGCCATGCCGCCGCGCCCGATGGGCCTCGAAGGCCCGCCGCCGATGCCGGACCTTGCCGCCATGCCGGCCGCTACGCCCGATCCGATCGACCCCGTACCGCCGAAGAGCGCCTGATTCCATGAGCGAAGAGGACGATATCGAAGCCTCCAAGGCGCCGCTGATCGAGCATCTCATCGAATTGCGGTCGCGCCTGATCCGCGCCATCATCGCAATCGTGATCGCCTTCATCGTCTGCTTCGCCTTCGCGAAGTCGATCTACAACTTCCTGGTCTGGCCCTACGACCTGACCATCCGGCACATGACCGGCAAGCCCGCCGTAATGATCTTCACGGCGCCGCAGGAATTTTTCATCACGCAGATCAAGGTGGCCTTCTACGGCGCCCTGTTCTTCGCCTTCCCGGTCATCGCGACGCAGATCTACAAATTCGTCGCCCCGGGGCTCTATAAGCACGAGAAGCAGGCCTTCACGCCCTATCTGATCGCCACGCCGGTCTTCTTCGTTCTCGGCGCCGCGCTGGTCTATTTCATGCTGCCCATGGTGCTCGGCTTCTTCGCCGGCATGCAGCAGACCGGCGAGGGCGAGATCAAGATCGAGCTCCTGCCGCGCGTCAGCGAGTATCTGTCGCTGATCATGTCGCTGACCTTCGCCTTCGGCATCGTCTTCCAGATGCCGGTCGTGCTCACGCTGCTCGCCCGGATCGGCTTCCTGACCTCGACGGACCTGCGCGAGCGCCGCCGCTGGGCGATCCTGATCGCCTTCGTGGCCGCCGCGGTGCTGACGCCACCCGATCCGCTCAGCCAGATCTCGCTTGCGATACCCACCATCCTCCTCTACGAACTCACCATCTTGGCCGTCCGCTTCGTCGAGCGGCAGAAAGAGAAATCCGCGGCGAACGCTTCGTGAGCGTGAGGCCCGGGCGGGGTCGGCCCCTCGCGGGCGCATGATCCCGCCGGGATGGCAACGACCTCTTCCCCCGAAGGCATGACGCCGCTTTCCGTCGGATCCGCGCAGATCGCGCGCCCGACCGTGCCGAGGGACGACGATGTTCGATATCCGCTGGATCCGCGACAATGCCGAGGCTTTCGACCGCGCGCTGGTGAACCGCGGCAAGGCTCCGCTGTCGGCCGGCCTGCTCGAAATCGACGACCGCCGCCGCGCACAGATGACCCGCCTGCAGGAAATGCAGGCGCGCCAGAACGCCGCCTCGAAGGATATCGGCAAGGCCAAGGCGACCAAGGACGAGGCCCGGGCGCAGGCCCTGATGGCCGAAGTCGCCTCGCTGAAGGCCGACATCCAGGCCGGCGAGGTGGCCGACCGCACCATCCAGGCCGAGCTCGAGGCCGCGCTCGCCGAGATCCCGAACGTCCCGCAGGCCGACGTGCCGGTCGGGGCCGACGAGCACGGCAATGTCGAGGTGCGCCGGGTCGGCACGCCGCGCGCCTTCGACTTCGCGCCCAAGCAGCATTTCGAGATCGGCGAGGCGCTGGGCCTGATGGATTTCGAGACCGCCGGCAAGGTCTCGGGCGCCCGATTCGTGTTCCTGAAGGGCAAGCTCGCCCGTCTCGAACGCGCGCTCGGGCAGTTCATGCTCGACCTGCACACCGACGTGCACGGCTATACCGAGATCGACCCGCCGTTCCTGGTCAAGACCGAGAGCGCCTACGGCACCGGCAACCTGCCGAAATTCGCCGAGGATCTGTTCCGCACGACCGAGGGCTTCTGGCTGGTGCCGACCGCCGAGATCCCGCTCACCAATATCGTGCGCGAAGAGATCCTCGACGAGACCGCCCTGCCGTTCCGCTTCACCGCCTGGACGCCGTGCTTCCGCTCGGAAGCCGGTTCGGCGGGGCGCGACACGCGCGGCATGATCCGCCAGCATCAGTTCCTCAAGGTGGAACTGGTCTCGATCACCACGCCGGAGCATTCGGCGGCTGAACACGAGCGCATGACGGCGGCGGCCGAAGAGGTGCTGAAGCGGCTCGAACTGCCGTATCGCACCATGGCGCTGTGCACCGGCGACATGGGCTTCGCCTCGCAGAAGACCTACGACCTGGAGGTCTGGCTGCCCGGGCAGAACGCCTATCGCGAGATCTCGTCCTGCTCGAACTGCGGCGACTTCCAGGCCCGGCGCATGAATGCACGCTACCGGCCGCAGGAGGGCAAGGGCACCCGCTTCGTGCACACGCTGAACGGCTCGGGCGTCGCCGTCGGCCGCGCCCTGGTCGCGGTCCTGGAAAACTACCAGAATGCCGACGGCAGCGTCACGGTCCCGTCGGTGCTGCGGCCCTATATGGGCGGCCTGGAGGTGATCGGCTGACCGGCTCCGCGGCCGTCGGCTCCACACTTCCGCCCTCACCCGCACCGTCGGCCGCCCGCGGTCACTATTCTCTCGCCGAGGTTTCCATGCGCATCCTGATCACCAATGACGACGGCATCCATGCGCCGGGCCTCGCCGTGCTGGAAGAGATCGCCCGTGCGCTGTCCGACGACGTATGGGTGGTGGCACCGGAGACCGACCAGTCAGGCAAGGCGCACTCGCTGACCCTGTCCGATCCGCTGCGCCTGCGCGAGATCGACGCACGCCATGTCGCGGTGCGCGGCACGCCGACCGACTGCGTGATCATGGGCCTGCGCCACGTCCTGCCGGCGCGGCCGGATCTCGTCCTGTCGGGCGTCAACCGCGGCGCCAACATCGCCGACGACGTGACCTATTCGGGCACCGTGGCGGGCGCCATGGAGGGTACCATCCTGGGCGTGCCGTCGATCGCGCTCAGCCAGGCCTTCGGCTGGCCGAAGGGCTCGGACGTGCCCTGGGACACCGCGCGTACCCATGGCCCGGACGTGATTCGGCGCCTGATCGAGGCCGGCATTCCGGACGGCGTACTGATGAACGTCAACTTCCCGAACCGCCCGGCCGACGCCGTCACCGGCGTGATCGCGACCGCCCAGGGCGAACGCAACGGCGACCTGATCCATGTCGACGAGCGCATGGACAACCGCGGCTTCCCCTACTACTGGATCGCCTATCGCCCCAAGCGCCTGGAACCGCTCGAAGGTACCGACCTCTGGGCCCTCGACCAGGGCGCCATCTCGGTCACCCCCCTCCGCCTCGACCTGACCGACCACGGCCTGCGCCAGAAGCTCGCCCATACGTTCCGATAGAGCGCATATCGGGCAGCACTTCGGCCTCGCGACCACGTGGCGAGTGTATGTCGATCTCTCGGCGTATCCCCGGACAAGGCCCGCAGGGCCGCCGATCCGGGGCCCACTCGCCTCACAGCGACATCAACTTCATCCCCAAAAACATGAGCTTAAGGCGCGTCGCCAGCAGAGTGGGTCCCGGCTCTCCGCTGCGCTTCGGCCGGGATTGCGGTTTCCGGGCGGGCACTGAATGTGCGCTGCCCTCAGCCCGGCGTGTCGGCGACGGGGAAGCGCAGGCGTTCCTCGGGCACCACGAGGCCGGCGGAAATGACCAGCTTGGCCGCATCCTCGATCGACATGTCGAGCAGGATCACATCGCGGCGCGGCACGAACATGATGTAGCCGCCGGTCGGGTTCGGGGTGGTCGGGATGAAGACGGTCAGGAAGTCTGAATCCGGGCCGAGCCGGGCGCGGATTTCGCCGCGGGCGGGGGCCGAGACGAAGACGATCGACCACACCCCCTTGCGCGGCCATTCGATCAGGCCGGCCTGGGTGAAGCTGTTGGCGCGATTGGCGACCACGGTCTCGAAGACCTGCTTCAGCGTCTTGTAGACCGGGCGAACGAAGGGCGTGCGGTCAAGCAATTGCTCGCCATAGGAGATCAGCGAGCGGCCGATCAGCGAGGCGGTCGCCGCGCCCAGCATGGTGATGCCGATCATGCCGACCAGCAGCCCGAAGCCCGGCAGGGCAAAGGGGAGATAGGTATCCGGGTTCCAGGACGGCGGGATCAGCGGCTTGACGGTCGCATCGACCCAGTCGATCAGCGATCGAGCGATATAGAAGGTGATCGCCAGCGGGCCGACCACCACGATGCCGGTCACGAAATTGTTGCGCAACTGCGTGACAGCATTCTGCCGCTGCTGATGTTCCTCCGCCATCCGGTCCCCGTCGTGACACGCCCACCCGCCGGGATGCTACTCGGGTCGGCGCGTCGGCAAAAGCCGTTTCGCGCGGCAGGCCGTAACGTCGTACCGCATCATTCCTGGGCAATCGGCGGCGCGTCATTGCCGGCTAACGAAATCGGATCAGTCGCCGCGACGGCTTTCCGCCAGGACGCCGAGATAGGTCTGTGCGACCGTCGAAGCCGCGATGGCGGTGATGTCGGCGTGATCGTAAGCCGGCGCCACTTCGACCACGTCACCACCGACGAAGCCGATATCGCCGAGCGCGCGCAGGATCGACAGCGCCTCGCGCGAGGACAGCCCGCCCGCCACCGGCGTGCCCGTGCCGGGCGCGAAAGCCGGATCGAGGCAGTCGATGTCGAAGGTCATGTAGGCCGCCCCGGAGCCGACGCGGTTCTCGATCCGGCGGATGACGCCGAAAATGCCGATATCGTCGAGTTCGTAGCCGTGGATGATCTCGATGCCGCAGGTCTCCGGTGCATGGGTGCGGATGCCGACCTGGATCGAACGCTCCGGATCGATCACCCCCTCGCGCACGGCGCGCAGGACGAAGGAACCATGGTCGATCCGCTCGCCGTCGTCGGGCCAGGTGTCCTGATGGGCATCGAACATGACCAGGCCGAGCGGGCCGTAGACCGCCGCATGCGCCTTGAGCAGCGGCCAGGTGACGGAATGGTCGCCGCCGAGCGAGAAAAGATGACAGCCGGCATCCAGGATCTCGCGCGCCTGGCGCGCGATCAGGCCATGCGCCTCCCAGGGACGGCCGTAGTCCCAGACCGCGTCGCCATAGTCGACCACCGCGAGGGCGGCGAAGGGATCGGCCTCGAAGGGATATTGCGGGTCGCCGTCGAAGATCGCCGAGGCCCGACGGATCGCCTGCGGACCGAAGCGGGCGCCGGAGCGGTTGGAGACGGCGCTATCGAACGGGATGCCCCAGACGACCGCATCGACGCCGGCGAGATCGCGCGTCAGCCGCCGCCGCATGAAGGACAACACGCCGCCATAGGTCGGCTCGGCCGCGCCGCCGAGCAGCGACGGCCCGAACACGGCATTGTCGGTCGGACGCGGGCGAAGGGGATCGTTGGTGGGCTCGGCCATGGCCGATGGCTAGCATGCTCCCGCGCGAGCGGCCAGCCCTCCCGCGCCCATCGGCAGACGCCCACCCGAAAACGACGAAGCGCCCCACAAGGGGGCGCTTCGAAACCGTGGCGAAAGCCGATCGGAACCGATCAGCGCTTCGAGAACTGGAAGCTGCGGCGGGCCTTGGCGCGGCCGTACTTCTTGCGCTCGACGACGCGGCTGTCGCGGGTGAGGAAGCCGTAGGGCTTCAGAGCGCCGCGCAGTTCCGGCTCGAAATAGGTCAGGGCCTTGGAGATGCCGTGGCGCAGAGCGCCGGCCTGGCCGGACAGACCGCCGCCCTCGCAGGTGGCGATCACGTCGAACTGGCCGTCGCGGTTGGCCGCCAGGATCGGCTGCATGATCAGCATCTGCAGGACCGGGCGAGCGAAATAGCTCGTGAAGTCCTTGCCGTTGACAGTGATCTTGCCCGAGCCGCGAACCAGCCAGACGCGGGAGACCGCATTCTTGCGCTTGCCGGTGGCATAGGCACGGCCGAGCTGGTCGACTTTGCGCTCATGCACCGGAGCGGCCGCCTGCGTGGAGGCGGCGACGCCCATGGCCTGGCCGAGTTCGGAGAGAGACTGGACTTCGGTCATGATCAGGCCCCCACATTCTTGCGGTTGAGCGACTTCACATCGAGCGCCACCGGCTGCTGGGCGTCATGCGGATGCGAACCGCCGGCATAGAGCTTCAGATGCGTCATCTGCTTGCGGGCCAGCGGGCCGCGCGGCAGCATGCGCAGCACGGCCTTCTCGAGCACGCGCTCCGGGAAGCGGCCCTCGATGATCTTGCGCGCGGTCCGCTCCTTGATGCCGCCGGGATGCCCGGTGTGCCAGTAGTAGACCTTGTCGTTATACTTGTTGCCGGTCAGCACGACCTTGTCGGCATTGACCACGATGACATGGTCGCCGCAGTCGACATGGGGCGTGAAGGTCGGCTTGTGCTTGCCGCGCAGGCGCATGGCGATGAGGGAAGCGAGGCGACCGAGCACGACGCCTTCGGCGTCGATCAGGATCCACTTCTTCTCCACCTCGGCCGGCTTCGCCGAATAGGTGCTCATGGGTTTCGTCCTGGTTCAGGAGAAAGGTAGAAGGAGTCGGACCGGCTCCCCTGCCCTCCCGGACCCGCTGCCGGCACCTCGGCGCCCGGCACGGATCGGGCGAACCCTGCGGGATCGTCCGAAAACGAGACGACGGCCGTCGCCGGCCGCCGCGTTCGGGGTCTGATGTACTGGCACGAAGCCCACAAGTCAAGCGTCACATTGGGCGCGTCAAATCCAATTATCCGTTCAAGATCATAATGTTAGAACTATGTGGCCATATAATACCGCTATACGGTATGATGTTGCCGTCAGAATTCGAGGCCGACCTTGAGCATGCCGCGATGCCGGTCGAAGGCATCGAGATTGAGCCGGCCGTGGCTGTCCGGGCCGTTGCCCCAGACCTGCGTGCTCCAGGCCGCCGCGACCGACACCTTGCCGCTGATCTTCCAGAAGAAGGTCGGCCCCAGGTACAGGGCCGTCCCCTCGCGCTTGCCGAACACGTCCTCGAAAGCCGATTCGAGACGCGCCTCGGCGCCGACCGTGGCCCGCTTAGTGAAGCGCCAGGACAGCGCGCCCGAGGCGAAGACCGAGGATTCGCTCTCCCAGGCCTCGCCGTTCTCGCGGCCGCGGCCGAGCTCGAAGCCGGCATTGGCGGCCGCATAGAGCGTGTTGGGCATCACGACCCAGTCGCTCAGCGCCGTCAATCCGCCCTGATAGAATCGGCCGGATTGGCCGCTCGCCTCATCGTGGCGGCGCCATTCGAGCTCGCCCTCGACCGCGAAGCCGACCGGGCCGTCGATATCCTTCTGCAGGATGGCGATCTTCGGCGAGACCGACAGTCCGTCAAATCCGAAGCTGGAAATGTTGTCGAGCTCCGGAACCTTGCGCACGCGATGGGCGTCGGTGAAGGCCGCAAAGCCCATCTGGATGCGATCGGTGATGCCGTATTCGGCCTCGGTCTCGGTCTGGAAGGCGCGATAGCTGCCCTTGGAACGGCCGAAGGCGCCGGTCAGCGTCGAGCTCGCCTCCCACTTGCCCTCGCCGGCGGTGGCCGCGCCCTGGCTGAAGCCGAAGGCGTCCTCGACCTCGAAACCGTCGTCCTCGACTTCGACCGCCGCCGCAGGTGCCGGCGCGGGCTTGGCCGCCGCGACCGGCGCCGGCTTGACGGGGGCCTTCGCGGAGGCCGCCTGTGCGCCGCTCGCCGCGCAGGTCAAAAGCGTCGCAGCAACGCAGGCAAGCAGCCATCCAGCCAACGGTGCGGCAACCACACGGCGATCGGACCGATTCAACGTCATCTTCGCATCCCCCAGTTGCCCCGAAGAGTGCCGCTCCGTGATCCGCCCCGCAACCGGCGGATAGAGCCCGACGGACGCAGCGTCCGGACTGTGGCCGGACGGTGACAATCCACGGAAGGACTTGGGAAATCCCTAAGACGCAGAACCCTTTCGGGCGGCGTTCCGGCACGGAATCGATCCATCGCCTAAGAGAATTCTAAGTCTCGCCAGACCCGATCCGAAGCCCCCTCATCGCGTCGGGATCGAGTAGGTCATGGTGACATGCGCGACGACCGTATCGCTGCCCTCGGCGCGCGTCGCGCATTCGACCACGAACAGCCGCTTGCCGGCCTTCAGGATACGGCAGGTGCACAGAAGATCGCCGGGGTCGGGCTTTGACAAGAAGTTGATCGTCGCGCTGGTCGTCACCGCCAACCCGACCGGCCCGAGATGGCCGAGCACCACCACATAGGCGGCGAGATCGGCAAGGGCGAACAGCGACGGCCCCGACACTGTGCCGCCGGGTCGCAGGTGCCGATCCTGCGCGCTCAGGCGCATCACGGCTATTCCAGGCGAGAGGTCGTCGATCGAAAAGGCACGCCCGCCGATGTGAATCTGCGGAAATTCGCGGTCGAGGAAGTCGGAAACCTCCTCCCGGGTCATCTTCAGCGTCGTCGCCACCCTATTCCCCCCACTCGTCATGCCGGATCAACCGCACTTTAGCCGCGCGACAGCAACCGTCGAGACGGTCGAAGGGTTTGGATGAGGCACGCTGCTTTTCCTTGCAATGGAGTACCGGCCTCCTTAAAAGATGGGGACAAGGAATCCGTCCTCCGTCCGAACATGCGTCCGGTAAACGATGTCGCGACCGAGTGCCCGTCAGGTTCGCCAGAGCGGCCGACCACGAGGAGCGCTTGAGCATCGTGATCTTCCCACCGGACGTTCGACCGGGAGGCGTCTCCGGGGCTCCTTGCCGGCGCTGTTGCGCGGACATCGGAGCATCCGCCGACGTGCCGTGCGTATACCGTCCGGCTCCGACGCGAAACAAAAACCGCCAACCGTCCCGAACGGCTGCCTCGCGAGGGCGCGTCGGGAGGCTGGCTCCACCGCTGCGCGGGGCACGCGTCGGCGGACATACTCGAGCGACAGGGTCCATGCCGAGGCCATGAGGGGTACGAACGGTCGCAGCGTGACGGAAGGGGGGTCGGCACAGGTCCGGACGCTCTACCGTCACTGTCCGTCCGTGCCCACGCGTTTCGCCGCCTCCGCGACCGACCTGTCAATTCTCATGAATCCCAACAAGACGGCCTCCCCTGAGCCCGGTCACCGCATGCGGTTGCCGGGCTTTGGCGCGTGGGCCGCGGAGCAATTCATCCATGGCCAACAAGATGCTCATCGACGCCACCCACCCGGAGGAGACCCGGGTCGTGGTGGTGCGCGGCAGCCGGGTCGAGGAATTCGACTTCGAGGCCGCCAACAAGAAGCAGCTCAGAGGTAACATCTATCTCGCCGTCGTGACGCGCGTGGAGCCCTCGCTCCAGGCCGCCTTCGTCGACTACGGCGGCAATCGGCACGGCTTCCTGGCCTTCTCCGAGATTCATCCGGACTATTACGACATCCCCCATGCCGACCGCGTGGCGTTGCTCGAGGAAGAGTCGCGCATGCATTCGGCCGAGGACCGCGAGGACAGCCGTCCGCGCCGCGCCAAGCCGGCCGCGAATAACGGCGACGATGCCGCCGACGACGGCGACGGCGATGAGGACCAGGTTGAATCGGTCGGCTCGGAGGACGCCCTCGAGGAACTGCCCGAGCGCCGTTCGGCCCCGAAGCTGAAGCGCCACTACAAGATCCAGGAAGTGATCAAGCGCCGCCGGGTTCTGCTGGTGCAGGTGGTGAAGGAGGAGCGCGGCAACAAGGGCGCCGCTCTGACCACCTATCTGTCGCTCGCCGGCCGCTATTCGGTGTTGATGCCGAACACTGCACGCGGTGGTGGCATTTCGCGCAAGATCACCAATCCGACCGACCGCAAGCGCCTGAAGAAGATCGCCCAGGAGCTGGAAGTTCCGGAGGGCATGGGGGTCATCGTCCGCACCGCCGGCGCCGCCCGCACCAAGGCCGAGATCAAACGCGACTTCGAATATCTCCTGCGCCTGTGGGAGAATGTGCGCGAACTGACCCTGAGTTCCAAGGCGCCCAAGCTCGTCTATGAGGAAGGCAGCCTGATCAAGCGGTCGATCCGTGATCTCTACAACAAGGATATCGACGAAATCCTGGTTGCCGGCGACGACGGTTATCGCGAGGCCAAGGACTTCATGCGCATGCTCATGCCGAGCCATGCCAAGAACGTCCAGGCCTACAAGGAGCCGGCTCCGGTCTTCACCCGTTTCGGCGTGGAGAGCCAGCTCGATGCGATGTTCTCGCCGCGCGTGACCCTGCGCTCGGGCGGCTACATCATCATCAACCAGACCGAGGCGCTGGTCTCGATCGATGTGAACTCGGGCAAGTCGACGCGCGAGCACAATATCGAAGATACCGCGCTGCAGACCAACCTGGAGGCCGCCGAGGAGGTCTCCCGGCAGCTGCGCCTGCGCGATCTGGCCGGCCTGATCGTGATCGACTTCATCGACATGGAGGAGAAGCGCAACAATCGGTCGGTCGAGCGCAAGCTCAAGGATTGCCTGAAGAACGACCGTGCGCGCATCCAGGTCGGCAGGATTTCGCATTTCGGCCTGATGGAGATGTCGCGCCAGCGCATCCGCACAGGCGTGCTGGAATCCTCCATGATCGTCTGCCCGCATTGCGGCGGCTCCGGCATGGTGCGGTCGACCGAGTCGGTCGCGCTACATGTCCTGCGCAGCCTGGAGGAGGCGCTGATCAAGTCGGTGACCAACGATCTGATCGTGCGGACCCGCACCGGCGTGGCCCTCTACATCCTCAACCAGAAGCGCGCGCATCTCGCCGACCTGGAACGGCGCTTCGGCCTCGACATCACCATCCTGGCCGACGATCACGCCTCCACGGGCGGCCATCTGTTCGTCGTCGAGAAGGGTGAACCCGTCAGCCGGCCGGCCATCGCGCCGCCGCCGCCCGCCCAGGTCACGCCGCAGACGGTGGAGCCGGAAGACGAGATCGAGGACGAGATCGACGAGGACGAGATCGAAGCCGAGGGCGAGGCCGAGAGCGACGGCGGGCGCCGCAGCGAGGGCAGTCCGCGTGCGGAGACCGACGGTGAAGGCGCCAATCGTCGCAAGCGCCGCCGGCGTCGGCGTGGCCGCGGCCGCAACGGCGAGGGCCAGGTGCAGGGCGCCGCGCCACAGGCGGCCGACAACGACGACGCTTCCGACCGCGTCTCCTACGAGGACGAAGGCGAGGGCGTCGATGACGCCGATGGCGACGACGAGGGCGATGCCGAGGGCAACCGCACGCCGCGTGCCGAGGGCGACCGCCAGAACGCCAACAACGAGGCGCGCAAGCGCCGTCGCCGCGGACGCCGCGGCGGCCGTCGCAATCGTCGCGAAGGCGAGGACGGCGGCCTGCCGGGCGAGACCCGTGATCAGCGCGAGGAAGGCTTCGCGGGTGACGGGGAGTTTGCGGGCGACGGAGAGATCGATACCGGACCGACGGCCCAGGAACTGGACGAAGGCGGAATCGAGACGCCGATGCCGTCGGATGTCGCGTCCGAGCCCGTCGCCGAAGCCGTGACCGACGAGGCTGCGGCGGAGACGCCGATCGCCGAGGGTGAGGCACCGGCGCCGGCCAAGGCCGCCCGCAAGTCGACCCGCAAGGCGGCCGGCGCCAAGGCCGCCTCCGCGAAGGGCACGGCTTCCGCAAAGGACGCCGCGACCGAGACAGAAGCGGTCGCCAAGGAGCCCAAGCCGGCCAAGCCTCGGACGCCGCGCAAGTCGGCCAAGGCGAAGGCTGCGGAAGCGGCTGCCGAGGCGGCTGCGGCGCAGGCCGCGGATGGCGATGCGGCCGCGCCGGAAACCGCCGCCGCATCGGTCGAGACGGCGGACGCCGTCGAGATCCCGGCGGTGAAGCCCGAGCCGACTGCGGTCGCCGAACCGGCTGCACCCAAGCCCGCGCCGGAGCCGGAGCCCGCACCGCCGGCCCGCGTTCGGACCGAACTCACCTCGACCGAGATCGATCCGTCGAAGCCGAAGCGTTCCGGCTGGTGGGCCAAGAAGGGCTGACCGCGCGAGAGCCCGTCCGGACTGCTTTCACCCCGCCAGGCTTCCGGCCTGGCGGGGTTTTCATTTTCGCTGCACCCGGATTTCGTCGCGTCGTCGAAGGGATGCCGTGCGGCCGTCGGTCGACCGGGTGCCGGCTTGCGGATAGGCATCGCCGGCCCGAACCATCGCCCGCGAAGGATCGAGCGGTGGTCTGGAGAACGCACGCATGTGGGGGGCGGCGCACTCGGCGCCCAAAACGAGAGCCCTCGGATCGCGGTAGCCGATCCGAAGGTCCGATGACGCCACCGTCGAATGGAATTGGCCGCTCGCCTCGGGGGCGATGCGGATCGCACCCCTACCCCTTCGAGCCGATCCTGGTCTCGGTGCCGGTGAGCAGGCGCCTGATATTGGTGTGATGCTTGGCGATCACCAGCAGGCTCATCGCCGCCATGACCACCGCAACCCGATGATCGCCCTCGAAGGCGGTCCGTTTCTCGGCGGACAAGGCGATGCCGGGGCCGAACCAGATCGCCGGCGGCACCAGCACCATGGCGCTGAGCGCGGCGGCCGAAGAATAGCGGCTGAAAAAGGCGACGGCCAGCCAAACGACCGCGAAGACCAGAAGCCCGGGCGGATAGAGGCCCGCCAGCACGCCGAGATAGGTCGCAACCCCCTTGCCGCCCTTGAAGCCGAGCCAGACCGGGAAACAATGGCCGATCAGTGCGGCCGCGCCAGCGGCGAGCGCGGCGTCCTGCCCGAAGCGCCCGGCGACCAGCACCGCGATCGTGCCCTTGAGCGCATCCGCGAGCAGCGTTGCGGCGGCGAGCCCCTTGCGGCCGGTGCGCAAGACGTTGGTGGCGCCGATATTGCCGGAGCCGATATTGCGCACGTCGCCGAGCCCGGCCGCCTTGGTGATCAGCAGCCCGTAGGGCACCGAGCCCATCAGGTAGCCGTATAGCGCGGCGACTGCGAGCAGGGGAAAGGCGGAGGCGAGATCGGGCATGGGCGTTTCCGGAAGCGGGCGGCGGACGGAATGGCGACGGTCAACGGTAGGCGTGCACCGTGCGCCCCGCAACCAGGGTCCGGAGCACCCGGCCTTCGAAGCGGGCATCCTCGAAGGGGGTGTTCTTCGAGCGCGACAGCAGAGCCGCCCGGTCGAGCACCCAGCCGACCTGCGGATCGACCACGATCAGATCGGCCGGCGCTCCCGGCTTCAGCGTGCCGCCTTCAAGGCCGAGACGCGCGGCAGGCCGCGTCGACAGCGCGGCGACCAGCGTCGACCAGCCGATATCGCGATTGTGGACCAGACGCAGCGCCGCGGCCAGCAGGGTCTCCAGGCCGACGGCGCCGTCGGCCGATTCCGCAAAGGGATGGCGCTTGGTCTCGACATCCTGCGGATCATGACTGGACACCACGAAATCGATGGTCCCGTCGGCGAGCCCTTCGATCACCGCTCGCCGGTCGTCCTCGGCGCGCAGTGGCGGCGACAGCTTCAGGAAGGACCGGTAGGTGCCGATGTCGAGTTCGTTCAGCGTCAGATGCGCGATGGAGACCGCGGCGGTGACATCGAGCCCGCGCCCTTTGGCGGCGCGCAGGATGTCGACGCTGGCGGCGGTCGAGACCTGTGCGGCGTGATAGCGCCCCCGCGTCAGCGCGACGAGCCGCATGTCGCGCTCGAGCATGATGGTCTCGGCTTCGCGCGGAATTCCCGGCAGGCCGAGCCGGGTTGCGAATTCGCCCTCGTTGACGACGCCGCTGCCGGCGAGCGTCGCATCCTCCACGTGATGGGCGACCAGCGCGCCGAAATCACGCGCATAGGTCAATGCCCGGCGCATGGTGGCGGCACTGGCGACCGAGCGGCGCCCATCCGTGAAGGCGACCGCGCCGGCATCCTGCAGGAGGCCGATCTCGACCATCTCCTGGCCGAGGCAGCCGCGCGTCAGCGCCGCCATCGGATGCACGCGGACCACCGCGGTGTCGCGGGCACGCCGCATGACGAAATCGACCAGGGCCGGGTCGTCGATGACCGGATCGGTATCCGGCATGGTGATCATGGTGGTGACGCCGCCGGCCGCCGCCGCCCGGCTCGCCGACGCGAAGGTTTCGCGATATTCGTGACCGGGCTCGCTGACGAAGACCCGGGCATCGACGAGACCGGGCAGGACCAGCCGACCGGCTCCGTCCATGACCTCCGCGCCATCCGGAACGCCCTGGTTCAGTGCGTCCGGGCCGGCCGCCGCGATGCGGCCTTCGATGACCACGACGGTTCCGACCGCATCGAGATCGCGCGTCGGGTCGACGACGCGGGTCCCGGTGATGACCAGCGGTCGGTCGTCGCCGCGGCGGCCGCGGGGTGAAGAGACCTCGGAGATGGACAAGGCGGCGTCTCCGGTCACGCGTTCGGAAGGTGTTCGGCGAGCGTCTCGAGCACCGCCATGCGTACGGCGACGCCCATTTCGACCTGTTCGGCGATCAGGCTCTGCGGCCCGTCGGCGACCTCCGGGTCGATCTCGACGCCGCGGTTCATCGGGCCGGGATGCATCACCAAGGCGTCCGGCTTGGCATGGCCGAGCTTCTCCTGGTCGAGACCCCAGAAGTGGAAATACTCGCGCACCGAGGGCACGAAGGCGCCGGCCATGCGCTCGCGCTGCAGGCGCAGCATCATGACGATGTCGCAATCGGCCAGTCCCCGGCGCATGTCCGTAAAGACATCGACCCCCATCCGCTCGATGCCCCGGGGCATCAGGGTCGAGGGGCCGATGACGCGGACGCGCGCGCCGAGTGCGTTCAAGGCGATGATGTTGGAGCGTGCCACCCGGCTGTGGGCGACATCGCCGCAGATCGCCACCGTCAACCCGCGGATGGTGCCCTTGTGCCGCCGGATGGTCAGGGCATCGAGCAGCGCCTGGGTCGGGTGCTCGTGCGCGCCGTCGCCGGCATTGACCACCGAACACGACACCTTGCGGGCCAACAGATGCACCGCCCCGGCCGCATGGTGGCGCACCACAAGGATATCCGGGTGCATGGCGTTCAGCGTCGTCGCGGTGTCGATCAGGGTCTCGCCCTTCTTCACCGACGATGAGGCGACCGACATGTTCATGACGTCGGCGCCGAGGCGCTTGCCGGCAATCTCGAAGGACGACTGCGTTCGGGTCGACGCCTCGAAGAACAGGTTGATCTGCGTGCGTCCACGCAGGACGGTGCGCTTCTTCTCGACCTGTCGAGAGACCTCGATCTGCGCTTCCGCGCGATCGATAAGGGCGACGATCTCGTCGGGAGCGAGGTCTTCGATCCCGAGGAGGTGCTTGTGCGCGAAAGGCGCGCGGGCGGACGTTTCGGAGCTGATCATTAAAGCCGTCGCTATAGGTGGAACGGCTGCCGTCGGCAAGGGACGAGACCGCCTCAAGATTGCCTATCCACCGAAATCCGAGAGGGTGTCGATCGGCGCCGCCCCTCCCCCATCCACCCGGCCCTGCTGCGGCCGAGATTCACAAGACTCAGCCAACTGGTGCCGGGAGACCGGGATGGGACGCCGGGAGCCGAAGGCGAATGAAGCCTGCACCGTCAGAACGGACCTTCGCGAACCGCATCCACCAGACAGGAAAGGGCACGATCCCACCCGGAGATCGTGCCCGATCCAAAGGCCCGGAGCGCATGGCTTGGCCGGGCTGCCCCCGCGCGGCGCGCAGGAGGTTGATTACCCGATGTATTCAAACAGCGGGTCTGATAGTTACCATACGCCGGTCGCCCCGCACTGTCAAAATGTTACGCAGCGATAACTGTGTGGTATACTTGAGGCAACAATTTGCAAGGGACGTTTACATGCCCGCTGCCTGCCGCGGCAATCCCCCCTGCGTGAACGATTTGGCTTTCGCTCCGGCGTGTTAGTCTCCATGAAAAGGGCACGAATCGAGAGACAGGCGGATGGCTCCTTCGGCTTTTGAGACGCACGACGTCTACAACCAGCCGCCACAATTGCCGGTGCGGAACGTGTTCGAGACCGATCCGATCCTCTACGGCGCCCTGGAGGCGGCTCTCGACGAGACCGGTGAACGGCTGCTGTCGGAGCATGGCGGCTTCTGGGGCACGGCCGAGGCGCGGGAACTGGCGCGGCTTGCCAATGCCCATCCCCCCCAATTGCGGACCCATGACGGCCAGGGACGCCGGATCGACCTGGTCGAGTATCACCCCGCCTACCATGCGCTGATGCGGCGTAGCGCAGAGGCCGGGCTCGGCATCTCGATCTGGCAGGCGGACCGCGAGGATGATTCCGGCCGCGCCCACGCCATGCGCTCGGCGCGGCTCTACATGACCGCGCAGACCGAATGCAGCCATCTGGTGCCGTGGACGACGACCTGCGCGGCGGCCGGCATCGCGCTCGTCGCGCCGGAATTCGCCGAACCCTGGATGTCCAGGATCGCCGGCCGACGCTACGACCACCGTCCCCAGCCCGCCGCCAGCAAGGCCGGGCTGACGCTCTCTCTCGCCCTGACTGAGAAGCAGGGCAGCGTGCCGGGGGTCGACAACCTGACCCAGGCGTCCCGCTTCGAAGGCCGCCGCTATCGTCTGATCGGCCACAAATGGGCCATGTCCGGGCCGATGGCTGATGCGCTGATCGTCCTCGCCGACGCGGCCGGGGGGCCTTCCGTATTCCTGGTCCCGCGCTTCCGCCGGGACGAAAGTTTGAATCGGGTCCGCATCCAACGGCTCAAGGAGACGATCGGGCTCCGGGGCAATGGAATTGCGGAGGTCGAGTTTGCCGATGCCGAGGCCCATCTGATCGGCGCCGAGGGCGACGGGGCGAAGCTCGTTGCCGACGCCCATCTGACCCTGCGCCACGACGCGGCCGTCATGGCGACAGGCGTGATGCGCGGGGCGCTGGCCAATGCCGTCCATCATGTGCGGCATCGCGCCTCCGGCGGCACGCGCCTGCTCGACAAGCCGCTGATGGCGCGGGTCTTGGCCGATATGGCGATCGACGTGGCCGCGGCGACCGCGCTGGTTATCCGTCTCGCCAATGCCCGCGACCGCGCCGCCAGCGACGTGATCGAAGACGCCATCGCCCGCCTGATGATCCCGGTCGCCAAGTTCTGGATCGGCCGCGTCGCCCCGATGATCGCCGCCGAGGCTCTGGAGTGCCAGGGCATCAACGGCTACACGGAAAGCTCGGAAGCGGCACGAGCCTATCGCGATGCCCAAGCTTTCGGCATTTGGGGCGGCGCGAGCAATCAGCTCGCCCTCGAAGCCCTATCGATGATCGAATCGGTGCCGGAAACCCTCGACGCCGTCCTCGGCGACGTGACCGCCGTGCTCGGCCGCGAGGCGAGCGCTTCGGCGGAAGCGATTCGCGGCGCCGCGAATGCCTGCATGGACGATCCGGGATCGGCCCGCATCTTCGTCGAGCAACTGGCCATCACCACGGCCGCCGCCGCCCTGCACCGCTTCGCGCCGCGTGCGATCACCGATGCCTTCATCGATACCCGCCTCGCCGGCGGCTGGCGGGCGAGCTACGGCATGCTCGATGCCCGTTTTGATGCCCGTGGGATCGTGGACTACACCTACCCGGCCTCGTAGCCGTCCGGCCGGTCTCGACCGGCGGCCGGCATCGACCTGCCGGGGCCGGGAAGGTCGCCGGAGCCGCGAAGTCGGAGCGGGTCTGCACTGTGCCCGTCGGGCGGCTACATGGCCGAACGGCATGCCAGCCGCACCATTGCGGCCCCTATGAAGGCAGGGCCGAGCGCGGACAGGCTCGTGCGGAGATCGAAACTGAATCGGTCCATGCCGCCGCGGGCGAGATCGGGAACCATGTCGAAAGCGGCAAGACCGATCGCGACCAGGGTCAGATGGACGAGCCACAGACGCGGCTCGATCGCCGTCGCAAGGGCGACGCCGAATACCACCGGCAAGGCGACCGGCTGCAGTTCGCCGCCACTCGACGCGACATAGCCGGCGACCAAAGCCGTGGTCAGGGAGACGGCGAGCGCGCCGAGCCGACGCGCCCGAAGAGAAGAGACCATTTCGCAACCTGTGCCCTGCACGATGTCATGCAGACCTTTGCGAAGGATCGTGACTGCACGGGGGCACGTTTATGGCCGAGAGACCATCCGGCGTGCTCGGATGCGCGGCGTTGCATACCCGCCACAGGAGACGGATCACTTTGCCGTCGCGACCGTCGACGGACGGCGCGACTTGGCGGATTCCATCGCGGCGGCCTGACGGGTCATATCCAGCATGTAGGCCAGGAAATCGAGGTCGTTGCGGACCGCGAGGTCGCGCAATTCCGATGCGACCTGCTCGACATAGGTTGCGGCATCCCCCCGCCTGTGCGCCTTCTCAACCGAAATATCCATCTATGCACCAGCCCCGATCCCGTGCCATGCGCCGCAGCCGTTGCGCGTCCTCCCCAGCGGCAGCGCGCTCGGCAGGACTTCCGGCACGGCGGCCTGCCGCGCCCGATCTCATACTAATACGAGTTGACTGAACGTCTATCTATCGCAGGTTGCATGTCGCGTGTACCTGCGAAGGCTGCCTTCCGCAGGGAGGCTTGACCGGGACCCCGCATGCGTCCAATTGAAGGGCGGCCCGGCTCATGCATGACGCCGCTGGCCGGAAGTCGTCCGCCAGTTCCCTCGCCGGTCGAGGGTTCCGGAGCGCGACCGCGAGGGGCGCTGGCGCTTCCGGACATTCGCATGTCGGCACTCGCCGGCCATTCATATCACAATTGATAGCCGCCGAGCGACCCGAACCCATGAACGTCGTCATTGTCGAATCCCCCGCCAAGGCGAAGACCATCAACAAGTATCTCGGGTCCGGCTTCACCGTGCTCGCGTCCTACGGCCATGTGCGCGATCTGCCGGCCAAGGACGGCTCGGTCCGCCCGGACGAAGATTTTGCGATGGACTGGGAGATCGACGGCAAGTCGGCCAAGCGGCTGGCCGAGATCGCCCAGGCGGTGAAGGGCGCCGACAAGCTGATCCTCGCCACCGACCCGGATCGGGAGGGCGAAGCGATCTCCTGGCATGTCCTGCAGATCCTCAAAGAGAAGCGTGCCCTCAAGGCGCAGCCGGTCGAGCGGGTCGTATTCAATGCGGTGACCAAGCAGGCCGTGCTGGAGGCCATGCGCCATCCGCGCGCGATCGACGTCGATTTGGTCGACGCCTATCTGGCGCGCCGGGCGCTCGACTATCTGGTCGGCTTCACCCTGTCGCCGGTGCTGTGGCGCAAGCTTCCCGGCGCCCGCTCGGCCGGCCGCGTCCAGTCGGTCGCCCTGCGCCTGATCTGCGACCGGGAACTGGAGATCGAGACCTTCGTCGCCCAGGAATACTGGTCGATCGTGGCGCGCCTGGCGACGCCGGCCAACGAGGAGTTCGACGCCCGCGTCACCGCCTTCTCGGGCCGCAAGCTCGGCCGGCTCGATGTCAAGACCGGCGGCGAGGCCGGCCAGATCCGGACCATGCTGGAAGGCGCGACCTTCCGCGTCGCCTCGGTGGAATCGAAGCCGGTCCGGCGCAACCCCTATCCGCCCTTCACCACCTCCACGTTGCAGCAGGCGGCCAACTATGCGCTCGGCCTGTCGGCCAGCCGCGCCATGCAGACCGCCCAGAAGCTCTACGAGGGCGTCGACATCGGCGGCGAGACCGTCGGCCTGATCACCTATATGCGAACCGACGGCGTGCAGATCGCCCCGGAAGGCGTGACCGGCATCCGCCAGGTGATCGGCGAGGATTTCGGCGCCCGCTACCTGCCCGAGAAGCCGCGCCACTACGAGACCAAGGCCAAGAACGCCCAGGAGGCCCACGAGGCGATCCGGCCGACCGACCTGACGCGCCGGCCGCGCGATGTCGCCCGCTACCTCGATGCCGAGCAGGCCAAGCTCTACGAACTGATCTGGAAGCGCGCCGTCGCCAGCCAAATGGAGGCCGCCGTGCTGGAGCGCACGACAGTCGAGATCGTCGCCGAGGACGGGTCCGAGCGCTGCGACCTGCGCGCGGTCGGCAGCGTGGTGCGCTTCGACGGCTTCCTCGCCCTCTACGCGGAAGGCCGCGACGACGAGGAGGACGAAGAGGGCAAGCGCCTGCCGGCGATGCGCGAGAAGGACGATCTCGCCCGGCGCAAGATCACCGCCGACCAGCATTTCACCGAGCCGCCGCCGCGCTTCACCGAGGCGACCCTGGTCAAGAAGATGGAAGAACTCGGCATCGGCCGGCCGTCCACCTATGCCTCGACGCTGCAGGTGCTGCGCGACCGCGACTATGTGACGCTGGAGAAGCGGCGCCTGATCCCCGGCGACAAGGGCCGGCTGGTCACCGCCTTCCTGGAGAGCTTCTTCGAGCGCTATATCGAATATGGCTTCACGGCCGGGCTGGAAGAGAGCCTCGACAAGATATCGGCCGGCGAACTGTCCTGGAAGGACGTGCTGCGCGACTTCTGGCGCCAGTTCTCGGCCTCCATCGACGGGACCAAGGATCTGCGCGTCGGCCAGGTGCTGGACGCGATCGACGCCCTGCTCGCCCCGCACATCTTCCCCGACAAGGGCGACGGCGTCGATCCGCGCGCCTGCCCGACTTGCGGCGGCGGCCGGCTGTCGCTGAAGCTCGGCAAGTTCGGCGCCTTCATCGGCTGCTCGAACTATCCCGACTGCCGCTATACCCGCCAGCTGCAGGCGAGCGGCGCCGAAGGCGATTCCGCCGATCCGGCGCTCGCCGTCGACGGCATGCGCGAACTCGGCACCGATCCGGCGACCGGACAGGTCGTCACGCTGCGGTCGGGCCGCTTCGGACCCTATGTCCAGCTCGGCGAGGGCGACAAGCCGAAGCGCTCCAGCCTGCCGAAGGGCTGGGATGCCGGGACCCTGGACCTGGAAAAGGCACTCGCGCTGCTCAACCTGCCGCGCGAGGTCGGCCTGCATCCCGAGACCAAGAAGCCGATCCAGGCCGGCATCGGCCGTTACGGGCCGTTCCTGCTGCATGACGGCGGCTATGCCAACCTGCCCGGCGTCGACGAGGTCTTCACCGTCGGCCTCAACCGCGCCGTGACTCTGATCGCCGAGAAGGCCGCCAGCCGCGGCAAGGGCCGCTCCGCCCCTGCCGCCCTGGCCGAACTCGGCGACCATCCGACGCTCGGCGGCCCGGTCACCGTCCGCGACGGCCGCTACGGCCCCTATGTCAACCACGACAAGGTCAACGCGACCCTGCCGAAAGGCATGGACCCGAAGACCGTGACGATGGAGATCGCGACCGCGCTCCTCGCCGAGCGCGCCGCCAACGCCCCGGCAAAGAAGCCCGCCCGCGGTGCCGCCAAGACGGGAACCGCGAAGGCGTCGACCAAGCCGGCCGCCAAGGACAAGGCCGCCCCGGACGGCGAGGCCTCCGCGAAGCCCGCCCGGGCCGCCGCTGCAAAATCGACCGCGGGCGCCAAGGCCAAGCCGAAGGCCGCGGCCCCAAAGAAGGCTGCCGCCGCCAAGTCCGACAAGGCGGCACCGCGCAAGAAGGCGGCCGGCTGATCAACTGATCGCCGGGATCGTCGGGGCCACGCGGCCCCGATCCGCCGGATCCAGGACCGCTGCGGGATCCGCAGCCAGGTCCGCGCCGGAACGGGACGACAGGACCGGGCAATCGGGGCTATGGTCGCATCCTGATCGAACCGGAACCGAAACCTTGGCCCGAAGCCCGAAATCCACCGCCGCCCCGACCTTCCCGACCCGCGACGAAATCCTTGCCTTCCTGGCCGAGCATCCCGGGCAGGCCGGCAAGCGCGAGATCGCTCGCGCCTTCGGCATCACGGGCGGCGCCAAGATCGCCCTGAAGAAGCTCCTGAAGGAACTGGCCGAGGACGGCACCGTCACCCGGCATCGGCGCAAGCTGGCGCCGGCCGGCCAGATGCCGGCCGTACTGGTCGCCGACGTGGTCGGCCGCGACGGCGACGGCGAGCTGCTGGCCGTGCCGGACGAATGGGACGAGGACGAATTCGGCCCGGCGCCGAAGATCCTGCTCATGCCCGAGCGCTCCAAGCGGCCGGGCGTGCCCCATGCCGGCGTCGGCGACCGCGTGCTCCTGCGCCTGACCGAATCCGACGAGGCGCTGCCCGCAGGCATCGGGGCTCAAGGGCGCGTCACCCGCATCCTCGATCGCAAGCCCGCCGCCGCGCTCGGCATCGTGCGCCTGCAGCCGGGCGGCGCCCGGATCATGCCGATCGACAAGAAGTCGAAGGAATTCACCGTCGCCGAGGCCGACCTGAAGGAGGCCCGCGACGGCGATCTGGTCGCCCTCGACGTGATCCGCTCCGGCCGGCTCGGCCTGCCGCGCGCCCGGGTGCGCGAGGTCATCGGCTCGACGGCGTCGGAGAAGGCGGTCAGCCAGATCGCCCTGTTCTCGCACAACATTCCGCATGTCTTTGCGTCCGCGGTGCTGAAGGAGGCCGAGGCCGCCACGCCGGTCGGGCTCGACGGGCGCGAGGACTGGCGCCGCCTGCCGCTCATCACCATCGACCCGCCCGACGCCAAGGACCACGACGACGCCGTCCATGCCGAGCCCGACACCGACCCGGCCAATCCGGGCGGCTTCGTCGTCACCGTCGCCATCGCCGACGTGGCCGCCTATGTGAAGCCCGGCACCGCCATGGACCGCGAGGCCCTGCATCGCGGCAATTCGGTCTATTTCCCCGACCGCGTCGTGCCGATGCTGCCGGAGCGCATCTCCAACGATCTCTGCTCGCTGCGCGAAAAGGAGGACCGCCCGGCGCTCGCCGTGCGCATGATCTTCGGCGCCGACGGGCGCAAGCAGCAGCACAGCTTCCACCGCATCATGATGCGTTCGGCCGCCAAGCTCTCCTACCAGCAGGCCCAGGCGGCAATCGACGGGCGGCCGGACGCCAAGACCGACACGCTCCTCGAAGGCGTGCTGAAGCCGCTCTGGGCCGGCTATGCGGTGCTGAAGCGCGGCCGCGACGCACGCGAGCCGCTCGACCTCGACCTTCCCGAGCGCAAGGTGCTGCTGACCCCTGAGGGCACGGTCGACCGGATCGTCATTCCCGAGCGCCTCGACGCCCACAAGCTGATCGAGGAATGCATGATCATGGCCAATGTGGCCGCGGCGGAGACGCTGGAGAAGCACCACACGCCGTTGCTGTATCGCATCCACGACCAGCCTTCGCCGGAAAAGCTGCAGGGCCTCAAGGACTTCCTGGCCACGCTCGATGTCAAGATCGGGATGAAGGGCGGTCTGAAGCCGGCGGCCTTCAACGGCATCCTGGCGCGTTTCGTCGACAAGCCGGAATCCGGGCTGGTCAACGAGGTGGTGCTGCGCTCGCAGGCCCAGGCCGAGTACAACCCGTTGAATATCGGCCATTTCGGCCTGCATCTGAGGCGCTACGCGCATTTCACCAGCCCGATCCGCCGCTATGCCGACCTGATCGTGCACCGCGCCCTGATCCGCGCGCTCCGGCTCGGCCGGGACGGCCTGCCGGAAACCATCGACGACAAGCTGACGGCGATCGGCGCGGAGATCTCGGCCGCCGAACGGCGCGCCATGGCGGCCGAGCGCGACACGATCGACCGCCTGATCGCGCGCTGGCTGATGGACCGGATCGGCGCCACCTTCCGGGCGCGCATCTCGGGCGTCACCAAGTCCGGCCTGTTCGTGCGACTGGAGGAGACCGGCGCCGACGGCTTCATCCCGGCCTCGACCATCGGCCGAGACTACTACCTTTTCGACGAGAAGACCCGCTCGATGATCGGCGAGCGGACCGGCGAGACCTGGCGGCTCGGCGATCGGGTCGACGTCAAACTGGTCGAGGCCCAGCCTTTTGCAGGGGCGCTGCGATTTGAACTTCTGAGCGAAGGCGCGTACCAGAAGGCGCCGGGGCGCCGTCCGGGCGGACCGGGCGGGCGCGCCGGGCGTCCGGCGGGCGTCCGGACCGGACGGACGGACCGCAGTCGCGGGTCCGGCGGGCGGCCGGGACGCGGCTAGACTTTCGCGATGCGGCATCCGCGGACAGGCTTCGGAGCTGAAATGCGGCGGCCTGCGACAGGTCGGGCGGCCTGCAGGCCGGGAAAGGGGTCGGAATGTCTTTGGTCTATGGAGACGGCGCAGCGGAGCCGGCGCTGCCGAAGCGTCCGGTCGGGCTGGCGATGCGGCGCGGCGCGCTCGGGCGCTGCCCGAAATGTGGCGAGGGCCGTCTGTTCGACGGCTTCGTGACGGTCGCGGCCCAATGCCCGGCCTGCGGAGAGGCCATGCACCACCACCGCGCCGACGACTTTCCGCCCTATGTCACCATCTTCATCGTCGGCCACGTCGTCGTTCCGGCGATGTATTTCGTCGAGAAGCTCTGGCACCCGGACCTCTGGATCCATGCGGCGCTCTGGCTGCCGCTGACACTCATCCTCTCGGTCGCCTTGCTGCGTCCGATCAAGGGCGCCATCATCGGCCTGCAATGGGCGCTCTATATGCACGGGTTCCATCCCGGAGGCGCCGAGGACGACGCCCCGAGCGGGCAGACGGGTGGACCGGCAACATGAACGAGAAGGCGGTGGCAGGACTTTCGGATCGCCTGGCCAAGCTCAACAATGAAATCCGCGACACGACCCACGCCAACCAACGCCCCAAGGATGCCGCGACGCTGCTGATCCTGGACCGCACGGCCGGCGCGCCCCTGCGGGTGCTGATGGGCCGGCGGCACATGCGCCACCGCTTCTTTCCCGGCGCCTACGTCTTCCCGGGCGGCAAGGTCGATGCGGCGGATTCCTTCGTCCCCGTCGCCGCCCCCTATGACGAGGCGACCGCGGCCAAGATCAACCTCGACCTGAAGCGGCCGAAGACGGCTGCGCGCGCCCGCGCCTTCGGGGTGGCCGCCATCCGGGAGACCTTCGAGGAGGCCGGCCTGTTCATCGGGACACGGATGGAGCGCGGCGCCCCGTCCCTGAAGGGCGACATGGCGGCCTTCTCCGAGCGCGGCATCGCCATCGCCCTCGACCGGCTGCGCTTCGTCGCCCGCGCCATCACGCCGCCGCGCCGGCCGCGCCGCTTCGACACTCGCTTCTTCGCCTGCTTCGCCGGCGACGTCGTCGATCGCCTGGAGGCCGGTGTCGGCCCTTCCGGCGAGTTGGAGGACGTCGCCTGGCTGACCATCGAGGAAGCCAAGAAGACGCAGATCCCGCCGATCACGGTCGCCATCCTGGACGAGATCGAGGACCGGCTCGCCTCCGATCCGGCGCTCGATCCGACGGCGCCGATCCCCTACTACCGCTGGGTCGGCAAGACCTTCCAGCGCAGCATGATCTAACATGACCGAGCCGTCTGTCCGGGCGGCCGGCGCCTCCGCCGGGCCTTCCGCCCTGTCCGCTTCCGCCCCCGACAACGGCGCCCGGACAGCGGCTCTCGTCGCCATGATCGCGTCGGCGGGCGGCGTCGGTGCGGGACTCAGTCTCGGCCTGCCTCTGCTGGCGCTGGTGCTGGAAAGCCGCGGCATCACGGGCAGTTGGATCGGGCTCAACACGGCCGTGGCCGGGTTTGCCGCGCTGGCAATCACGCCCTTCGTGACGCCGCTGGCGGCCCGGATCGGCGCCATGCGGCTGCTGATCGGCGCGCTGCTGACCACCGCGGTGGCGCTGATCGGCTTCTATTTCGCGACCGATTTCCGCCTGTGGTTTCCGCTCCGGCTGGTCTTCCACGGCGCGCTCGGCACGGCCTTCGTGCTGTCGGAATTCTGGATCGCCTCGCTCGCTCCCGGCGCGCGGCGCGGTCTGGTGATGGGCATCTATGCCACCGTCCTTTCACTCGGCTTCGCGGTCGGGCCGCTGATCCTGCGCTTCGTCGGCAGCCACGGCTTCCTGCCCTTCGGGCTGGGGGCCGCCATCATCGCGCTGGCGACGATCCCGGTCCTGTTCGCGCGCGGGCAGCGGCCGGACCTGCACCAGACCGGCAAGCGCCGTTCGGTCTTCGCCTTCGTGGTCGGCGTGCCGATCGCCAGCGTGGCGGCCCTGGTGTTCGGCGCGGTCGAATCGGGCGCCATGGCGATCCTGCCGGTCTACGGCCTCCGCCTCGGCCTGGAGGAGGGCCAGGCGGCCCTGATCGTGACCGCGGCGGCGCTCGGCAACGTCGCCCTGCAGATCCCGATCGGGCTCATCGCCGATCGAATCGACCGCGTCACCGTGCTCGTTGCCTGCGCGCTGGCCGGGCTGGCCGGCGCCTTTGTGATCCCGCTGGTGGCCGATCGCTTTCCGGCGCTGCTCGCCGTCGTGTTCGTCTGGGCCGGAATCATCGCGGGGCTCTACACCGTCGGCCTGACCCATCTCGGCGCGCGCTATTCCGGCGCCAATCTGGCCGCCGCCAACGCCACCTTCGTGATGATGTATGCGGTCGGCATGATGGCCGGTCCGCCAGCCATGGGGCTCGGTCTCGACGCCTTCGCGCCGCATGGCGCGATCCTGGTCACGGCGGTGTTCTTTCTGGCCTATCTGGCCGTGGTCGCGATCGTTCGTGCCGGTTCCCGGGACGGCGCGCGCGCTTGACAATCCGGCGCGCATCGGTCAGTTATCCGCCCAACGTCAGCGGGCCCGCGCTCATCACGCGGGCCTTCTGCATCCGACTTCATCGGACCGGCACGCCGAATGCCGGGCCCGCCACCCGGAAGGTGCCTCCATGGCCAAGGCCAACACCATCAAGATCAAGCTGCTCTCCTCGGCCGATACCGGCTTCTTCTACGTGACCAAGAAGAACTCGCGCACCAAGACCGAGAAGCTGTCGTTCACCAAGTACGACCCGATCGCGCGCAAGCATGTCGAGTTCAAGGAAACCAAGATCAAGTGATCTTGGCCGTTCCGGCCGACTGACTGGCCTTGCGAAGAGCCGCTCGATTTCGGGCGGCTTTTTTGCGTCGCCTGATGCCGCCTTGCTCGATGCCCCGATGACCGATTCCCCGCGGCCGGCCGCCCCCTTGGCGCCCGCCGTCAGGCGCCCGGGACCTATCGGCCTGAACCGGCGAGATGGGCGGCAAGTCGGACCGCGAGGGCGATCGCCGTCAGGGTCGGATTGGCCTGGCCGGAGGTCGGCAGCACGGCCGTTCCCACGACATGCAGGTTCGGGCAGTCGAAGCAGGCGAGGTTGCCGTCGACCACTGCCGTCGTGCGGCTGACGCCCATGCGGGCGACGCCGATCTGATGGGTGCCGTGGGACGCCTTGGCGAGGATCGAGTCGACCGCGATTTCGCGCGGGCCGCGCCAGGCCATGCGGCCGAGGCCGGTGCGCTCCAGCCAGCCCTTAAGCGCATCATGCGCACGCACCACCCCTTCGGCATTGTCGCGCGCGAAGCGCAGGTCGATGCCGAGCCGCGGAAGGCCGAGGCGGTCTGTCTCGCCCGTCAGCCAGACGCGGCTGGCCCGGTCCGGCCAGTGCTCGGCATGATAGGAGAGCCCATAGGTGCGCGCGGCATTGCGCACGAAGAAGCCCGGCAGGCGTTCGCGGGCGAACCGCCGGCGCAACAGAAAAGCCGGCAGGAAGGCCGCGGCCGCCGGCAGCCCCTTCAGAACGTTGACGACATGCGGCCAGCGGTTGAAGCGGTCGGGAACATGCCGCCTGCGGATCGCCTCCGCGACGACCATTCGCCCGAGCGGCCCGACCGACAGGGCGAGCAGCACGGCGGACAGGATGGCGCTGCCGTGGCGCGGATCGGCGCTCGGCGCCACCACGGGCCAGAAGGAGACATTCGGCAGGGCCTCGGCACGCTGGAGCGCGTCGGACGGGATCATCCGGCGGCGGGCATAGGAGCCGCGGCCGTCGCGATAGAAATCGAAGGCGGCTTCCGTCGCCGCATCCGCAAAGGTGATGTCGGCCACCTCGCCGATCAGGTGGCCCATATAGCCGCGCCCAAGCGGCCCGTCGGCCCCGCCGAACCGATCCGACCGGTCGCGCCGGAAGGCGAGCAGCAGGCGCGCGGATTCAAGGCCGCCGCAGGCGATGGCGACCCGATCGGCGGCCACCCTATACCGGGTCCCGTCCGGGCCGGCCACGACGAGGCCGGCGATCCGGCCGGTCTCCGCGAATACCGCGTCGACCACGGTCGCATTCAGCCGCAGGTCGATGTGCGGATCGCCCTCCAGCGCGGCCGCATGGGCCTTGTGGAATTTGGGCTGGTTGCTGAAGCGCTCCAGGCGCCCCGCATCGAAGGCGTCGTCCGGCGCGGCACGGCCGGAAGCCGGCAGCGGATCGCGAAAGACCGGCGCACCGCAGCCGGCATAGGCGCAGGCGGCGGCATAGTGGGGCGCCAGTTCGTCGAGGCCGAACAGCCAGCGGGCATCGCCGACCATCGCCCGCGGCTCGAAATCGATCGGGTCGAACGGCTGGCAGCGGCCGGCCCAGAGATTCGAGGTGCCGCCGAGACGGCGCGCGACCGCAATGGCCATGTCGTCGTGGCGGGCCGGATCGACGATCTCGGCCGCCGACAGGGCAGTCGTCTCGGGCGCCGGGCGGCGCCCGCCGCGCCGCCCACCCGATAGACCCTTCCGG
>NZ_JAHHZF010000012.1:142230-243648 GCF_018729455.1 Prosthecodimorpha staleyi
TGTCGGCTCCCGGCCCTGTCGCTATGGTGCCGCCCCCGACCGGCCGGCGCCCGCCGGATTCCAGCACCAGGACGCGCCGCCCGTACCGCGCCCATTCGAGCGCCAGCGTCAGCCCGACCGGACCAGCACCGACGATGCAGAGGTCGTGGCGGCCCGCATCGAGCCCGTCGAGTCGCTCGGTGATCATCACGCGCCCGCCGGCCGAAGGAGATCGCGCGCGATCTGGACTGCCGCCGGATTCGGCGGCAGGGCCGCACGGGCGAGATTGAGCCGGCGATGCGGGGCTGCGAACATCGAGGCCAGCACCACGCCATCCGGATTGGACGCGAAGGCGCGGTCAATCAGCAGGCTGGCGGCGGCCTCGCGCGGCGCGGCGTCATAGCCGGCCGCCTGCAGGCGCCGGCGGGCGGGCGGATCGGACTCGAGGCGGGCGACGAGCCGGCTGAGCGCGCCGTCGAAGCCGAAGACCGAATGGGTGACGGTCGCGATCGGCCGCGTGGCCACTTCGCGCAAAGCGGCCAGCGGTTCGGTCTGCGGATCGTCGGCCAGTTGCAGGACGCGATAGGGCAAATCGGCCCCGGCCCCGGCCCGGCAGGCGTTGAGGTCGCCGGCGACGCAGACCGCACGCGCCTTGCCGGCGGCTAGGAGATCCTCCAGGGCGCGGACCACGTCGTCGCGCACCGTGTCGGCCGGGCTCGGCGCATGCAGTGCGAAGACATCGACATGATCGGTCCGCAGCCGCGCGAGCGACTGGTCGAGCGAAGCGGCGATGCCGGCGGCATCGAGCGCGATTGGGCGGTAGCGCGTCGCCGCGGCGGCGCGGAAGCGGCGGCGCAGGCCGGCAAAGCGGGCCGCGAGCGGCCGGCCGAGCCGGTAGGCGAGCCGCATCAGACCCGACCGCTCCGGACCGGCGAGCCCGACCTTGGTGCAGAGGCGGACGCCGTCGCGCCGGCCGGCCAAAAACTCGCCGAGAATCGCTTCCGCCTCGCCGGCCCCGTAGGGCGGCGCCACGTCGAACCATGTCACCCCGCCGTCATGCGCTTCCGCCAGCGCCCGCAGGCCGTCCGCCCGGCCGATCCGGGAGCCGAGCGAGGCGCAACCGAAGCCGAGAGCCGAGGCCGTCAGCCCGGTACCGGGAAGCGTCACGACGCGGAGGGACATGCTGGCCTCGGAGATTGGTGCGACGGGATCCGCGAGCGATCCGGCAGTGATCTGCCGTGCAGGGCGGCGCCTGTCCAGGGCGAGAACGCCCTGATGACGAGCGCAACCGCATCCGGGACGGCGCCTCTCTTGCATGCAATGATGATGCCGTCCCGACTTCCTACGCCCGGTGCCTCGCAAAAGGCCCCTCACCCGCAAAGGACCATCGCGCTTTGGGAAGCCTGCCCCCGCCCCCGCCTCGGTCCGGCCGCCTCACCCGGTTTCCGATCGTCGCCATGGTCCTGATCGTCGCGGCGACAATGCACCGGCCGACGGTTGCCGAGGTCCCGTGCCGGATCGTTCCCCCACCGGCAGAGCCTTTGAATGTCGACGGCTTTTATGCCGACCCTGCCGGAGGCCAGGTGGATCCGGCACGCCGCGCGGCGCGCGACCGGGCCGTCGCGATCTATGAGGCGGTGGTCCGGGCGGTTCAGGCCGGCGCGGACGACTATGCGCTCGGCGGCGACGCATCGGCCGGCGCCTGCGCGCTGGGCCAGTTGCGCGCCTGGGCGCGCGGCGGCGTGCTCGTCGGGGCCCTTGCGACGCAGCAGGGCGAATATGAGCGGGCCTGGTATCTGACCGGCCTCGCCCTCGGCTATCTGAAGCTCCGCCCGCTCGACGGCCATGGCCGGCCGGTTGAGGACTGGCTCCGAGCGATGGCGGACGGCGTCGTCGCAGTCCTCGACCAGGACCGGATTCCGGCCAACAATCTGCTCTACTGGTCCGGGCTCGCACTCGCGGCATCCGGGCTCGCCACCGGTTCGCAGGCCCATCTGGCGCGCGGACAGGACATCCTGACCGCTGGGCTCGCGGCGGTGGCCGCGGACGGAAGCCTGAAGGCGGAACTCGACCGAGGTGCCAAAGCGCTCGACTATCACGCCTTCGCGACGGCGCCGCTGGTGCTCCTGGCGGTGATCGCCGAGGCCCGCGGCAAGCCTTTCGACCGGGCCGCGCTCGAACGGCTCGGCCGCTTCGTCCTGGCCGGCATCGCCGATCCGGCCGTCCTCTCCCGCCGCACCGGCCGGACCCAGAGCCGGCCGGAGGACTGGAACCTGGCGTGGCTGCCGGCCTACGCCAGTCTGATCCCGACCCGCGCCCTGCCGTCCCATGCCACACGCAGTCATTTTCTCGGCGGCGACATCGGCGCCACCCTGGCGGCGATCCGATCGGGGACCCGGTGAGACGGACTGTCCCCCAAAGGGACAGATTTACTGGCCTATCGGTTGCATGCAAGACCGTTGCTGTGGGAGGAAGCGCCCAGCCGAAAAGGCTCACGGAGTCGACGGTGACATCGATCGGAATCACGGAGCGGGAACCGGCCAGCCGACGGAAATTCAGCCTCGCTTGGATCTGGCTTTCGGTCGCGCTCGCCCTTGCCGACATGCTGGTGGTCGTCGTCACCTCCGTGGTCCTCGGGGCGACATACTACCGGTACGTCCTCGACAGCACGCCGCCGCACTCCGGCCATCTCGGCGAAGGCATCACCTTCGCGCTGATGCTGGTCATCGTCTCGGGGTTGCGCGGCGACTACCGCCGGTCGGCCCTGCTCGACGACGTGCGCTGGCCGCTGGATCTCTGGGTCGCCTGGACGATCGCCTTCGGGGCGGTGATCGCGCTGATGTTCCTTTTGAAATCGAGCCTCGACATGTCGCGCGGCGTCACCGCGGCGGTCTATGTCGCCGGCTTCGTCCTGCTCCTCGTCACCCATTTCGTCGCAACGCGGCTGGTTGCGGCGCTGGCCGCCAGTGGGCGCGTGCGTCCGCGGCGCGTCCTGCTGGTGACCAGAACCGGCGCCAGCGATGCGGCCACGGCGATCGCGCACGACCCGACCATCACGGCCAGCGCCTTCGAGGTCGTCGCGCTCGACGGCCGCGCCGACCCGGTCGGCGATGTCGTCGGCATCGCGCGCGACCTGCAGCCCGACGAGATCCTGCTCTCGCTGCCGTTCCAGGACGCCGAACTGATCGACCGCGTCGCCGACGGCCTGATGGTCACGCCGGCCACCATCCGGCTGGCTCCGACCGGGCTCAGTTCGCGCGTCTTCGCGCTGTCGCATGAGGGCGTCGGCGGCGTCGTGCTGGCGCGGGCGCCGCTCGATGCCTGGGAGCGGATGCAGAAGCGAGCCTTCGATGTCGTCGTGGCGACGGCCGGCCTGATCGCGCTGGCGCCGCTGCTCGTCATCGTCGGCATCCTGGTCCGCCTCGACGGCCACGGCCCTGCCCTGTTCCGCCAGACCCGCTACGGCTTCAACCAGACCCCCTTCACGGTCTTCAAGTTCCGCACCATGCGGGTTGTCGAGGCCGGCGCCGACTTCACCCAGGCAAGCCGCGGCGACCCGCGCATCACGCGGTTGGGGCGCATCCTGCGCCGGACCAATGTCGACGAACTGCCGCAGCTCCTCAACGTGCTGATGGGCGACATGTCGATCGTCGGTCCGCGCCCGCATCCGGTCGCGCTCGACGACGCCTTCCAGAGCCGCATCGCGCACTATACCCGGCGCCACATCGTCAAGCCGGGCATGACCGGCTGGGCGCAGGTGCACGGCCTGCGCGGCGAGACCGATACCGACGAGAAGATGCGCATGCGCATCGAGTACGATCTGGTCTATGTCGAAAACTGGTCGCTCAGTCTCGACATCCGCATCGTGCTGATGACCCTGTTCTATGGCGCGGCCTACCGGAATGCCGTCTGATCCCGCGCTTCGGCCCGCTCCCGATGCCGGCCCGGCCGGCCGCCGCTGGCTGCCGCACCGCAAGATCCTGACCTTCCACGGCCTCGGCATGCCGGGGCCGCATGTCGACGCTGCGGAACGGCCCTACTGGATCGGCGCGCCGGCCTTCGCCGCCGCGCTCGTCCGGGCGGCCGGCGACGCGGCCATCGAGATCACCTTCGACGACGGCAATCTCTCCGATCTCTCGATCGCGCTGCCGCGGCTGCTCGAAGCCGGCCTGACGGCGCGCTTCTTCGTGCTCGTCGGGCGGATCGGCCGGCCGGGATATCTCGCCGCACCCGATCTCGCCGCCCTGCACCGAGCCGGCATGGCCATCGGCAGCCATGGCGCCGACCATGTCGACTGGCGCCGGGCCTCCGACCAGGAACTCAGGCGCGAACTCCACGATGCGCGCCACATCATCGAGGATGCGATCGGCGCCGCGGTCACGGAGGCCTCGATCCCGTTCGGGGCCTTCGATGCCCGCGTGCTCGGTGCGCTCGCTGCCGCCGGCTATCGCCGCGTCTATAGTTCATCGGGCGGACTCGCCGGCGCCGCGGCCTGGCTCGTGCCGCGCAATACCGTACGCGCGGACCGGCCGGCCGAGGCGGTCCTCGATCGCCTCGCGGGTTGGCGCCCGCGCGCGGCGTCTGCTCTGCGCAATCCGCTGCGCGCCTGGAAGCACGGCCTGCCGCCCTGGGCGTCGCCGCCTGTCAGTAGAGGGACGGCAGATCGCGGCCGGTGAGCTGGCGCAGCTTGCCGAGATTGAGCCAGAACTTCAGCGCGAAGCGCAGCGACCGGGCTCGGTCGACCGGCCGCAAAAGGAGCGCGGCGGCCAGCCCGGCGAGGGCCTTGGCGGCATTGCCGGCGTGGAAGATGAGCCCGGCCGGACCGAACCCGCGCCGCCCGCCGAGCCGGAAGGCGGCATAGGACTGACCGGAGCGGAGCGTCCGGCGGCGCAAATAGGCCGGTTGAAGCCGCGCCGCCGGCACCTCCTCGTCGATGCGCGCGTCGTCGGTCACCACGATCGCGGCGCCGGCGCGATGCAGACGGTGGAAATAGTCCGTGTCCTCGCCGCCGGTCCGCCCGAAGGCGGGATCGAAGCGCAGGCCCGACCAGCGCGGATCGTCGCGCCGGAACAGCACATTGCCGGTCCGGCCGGTATCGACGCGGCGTCCGCGCCGGCCCCAGTCGACATGGAGCGGGTCGGCCCGGCGCAGCCAGTCCGGGGTGCCGGGCGGATAGACGGGGAAGACCGGTCCGATCACCACGTCGGCCTCGAACTCGGCCATGGCGGCGATGAGGCGGACGAGCCAGTCGGTGCTGACGCGCTCGTCGTCGTCGACGAAGGCCATCAGCGGCGTCGCGGCCGCGGCCAGGCAGGCATTGCGGGCGACCGAGATATTGCCGGCGGCGACCGGCAGCACGGCGAGCCCGAACGGCCAGGGCCCGGCGCCCGCGATCAGGCGCGCGACCGCGCCGTCGGGCGAATCGTCGGCGACCAGTACGGTCATGGAGAGACCTGCCGGCCGTTCGATCGCCGCCAGCGAAGCGAGCGTCGCCATGAGCGAGGGCCGGCCGATGCTGGCGATGCCGATGGTCAGGGCCGTCATGGCGCCGCGCTCCGCCGGATCTCGCCGGTCAGGGCCGCCGCCAGAACGAAGGACATCGAAAAGAAGTCGAAGCCGCGGAACCAGGCGCTTTCGAGAAAATTGTAGAGACCCGTGAACAGCATCAGTGCGAGGCAGAGCCAGCCGAGACCGAACCGCGCGCGCAGGGCGCCGCCGCAGGCATGCAGGGCGGCGAACAGGATCACCATCAGGAGCGCGAGGCCGACGCGGCCGAGCTGCAGCAGGATGTCGATATAGCCGTTGTGCGCATGGGGCATCTTGGCGACGAAGCCGCGCGCCTCGCGCAGGCTGGGCGAGTCCGGGCCCGCCTGCCAGAAGGACTCGAAGCCGAAGCCGAGCCAGGGCCGGCGCTCGGTCATCGGCAGGGCGAAATCCCAGATCTCGGTCCGGGTCGTCAGCGTCGGGTCGCCGAACAGCGCCGTCGCTACGGCCGGGAAATCCCACAGATAGGCGGCGACGCCGACCGCATAGACGACATAGGCAAGCCCCGCACCGAGGCCGACAAGGACGGCCGGCGACAGGCGGGTGGCGCGCGCGATGACGGCCGCGCCGAGCACAATCGCCGGCACCAGGACCGCGAGGCCGAGCGAGGTCTTCGAACGGCTGAGCACCAGGAGCAGAACGGCGGCGGCGATCACCAGGAAGGCCGCGACGCGGGTCCAGCGCGCGCCAGCGAACAGTTGGTGGAGCGCGAACAGGATCGCCAGCGCGGCGGCGGCGCCGAGGCCGTTCTTCTGCGGGTAGACGCCCTCGTGGCCGAGCGGGCCGGCCGGCTTCACCGCCACCATGGCGAGATTGACCAGCATGATCGCCGCCAGCGTCCAGAAGATGCGCGCGACCACCCCGTCCGGATCCTCCGCAGCTCGGACCGACAGGATCAGTGCGGCGACGATGGCGACCTGCAGCACCGCCCGGCGCAACGCGATCCCGGGCGCCACCGACCAGAGCGCCGAGATCAGGCACAGCGTCACGAACAGGGCGATCAGCCCCGTCACGGCATCGTCGATCGGACGCCGCCGGCCGTAGCTGGTCGCGATCCAGGCAAAGCCGGCGGCGAGCAGCAGGAGCGGGAAATAGACTTGGCTGAGCGCGCTCGATTCACTCTGCAGCACTTGGAAGGCCGGCCCCGTATCGGGGCTGCGGCCATAGAGGATCGGCCAGATCAGCAGGCCGTAGGCAAGCATCAGCGCAGGAATCCAGCGCGCCAGCCGACGCGTCCAGATGGCCGTGTCGCCGGCGTGTCGGGTGCCGGGCCGATGCGCCTCGTCGGCAAGGGTCATGGCCGCGCCCCCTCCCCGACAGCCCCGCTCCGGCGGCCGTTCCCGACCACCAGGACGAGCGACCAGACCAGCGCGACGGTTTCGCCGACCGCGACCGCCCCGACGGCGTAGACGGTCGGCACCGCCGTCGCCAGTCCGGCCAGCGCGACGGCCGAGGCCGCCGCCCCGCCGACCGACACGAAGGCGAGCGGCCGGAAGCAGCGGGCGGCCTGCAGATAGGTGCCGAGGCAGATATGGCCGGTGCCGATCAGGGTCGTCAGCCCCCAGGCGGCGGTCAGGACACCGATGCCGGGATACCGGCCGCCGAACAGCCGGGGCTCGATCCATGGCCAGGCCAGCGCCAGCGCGGCCAGATAGCCGAGCGAGAGAAACAGCACCCCGCCGGTGCCGAGGATCACGGTCCGCAAGGCGTCGGCATCGCGGCGTTCGACCAGGGCCCGGGTCATCTCCGGCCGGGCGACCCGCGACCAGGCGGAGGCCAGAAGCGGCAGCGGCCCCATCAGGGCGCGACCGGCCTGAATCGCACCGAGTGTTTCGGCGCCGCGCAGAGCCTGGACGGCGAAGACATAGCCGCGGAACTGCGCCTCTGTGGTGACCGCGCCGAGCAGGCTCCAGCGCGCCTCGTGCCAGAACCGGCCATAGCGGCGCCAGCCGCCGCTCCGACTATCGGCCCCAAATCCGACATCCGCGGCACGCTCCCTGCGGAAGCCGAGACGACCGAAGGGCCCGGTGGCGTGTGCGACGGCGACGGCAGCGGCGCTGCCGGCCGCCATACCGGACAGAAGCGCCGGAACCGGCGGCATCATCCGCCAGAGCAGGCCTGCCGCCAGCGCCGAGACCGAGACCGCAACCAGATCGATGACCAGTGCCCGGCCGGCCTCGGACAGCGCGAAGGCGACGCCGCGCTGCGTCTCGCGCCAGAGCGAGAAGAAGCATAGCGCCAGCGCCGGACCGAGATAGGCCGCGTCGGTGCCGGCGAAGGCGAGGAGGATCGCCGCCACCGGCATCAGGGCGACGCGCAGGCGATGATCGGCGCCGAGCAATACGGAAAGCACGTCGGCCCGCGTTGCCGTGCCTTGGCCCGGCAACGAGACGCCGATCGGCGTGGCGACGAGCGCATTATGCACCGAACCCAGGATCAACAAGATCGCCAGCACATAGCTGAACCGGCCGAATTCCGCCGGCGCAACCGTCGCGACGAGCAGCAGCGAGAGCCCCAGATTGAACGCGCTCAACACCGCCTGATCGAGGATGGAATAGACCATCGCCCGCCGCATCGTACCATCCTCTCCCAGATCCAGACCTTGGACCTGTCCTTCGGGGCCTCGCGCAAGCACGCGGCGTGCCTGCCCCGACGGCACGAAAAATGCCACGATCGCTGCGGCATGTCTGCCGATGGATGCAGGCTGTGCCAAGTGTGGACACCAATTCGGGACGTGATGCCGAAGGGCGACGGATACGACGTGCCATGACGTTGACGGGCGGGGATCGGTCCCGCGTGACATTTCTGGGCGCTCCCTACGATCTGACCCCGGTCGAGACCGTATTGGCCACGCTCGCGCAAAGGCACGGCGGCGAGCCGTTCCGCTATGTGGCGACGCCCAATGTCGACCATCTGGTCCGCCTGATGCGCCGCCCCGAGCTCGGGCCGCTCTATACAGACGCCTGGCAGTGCTGGTGCGACAGCCATGTCGTCCGCCGCCTCGGCCTCCTGTTCGGCCTCAGGCTTCCGCATCTCAACGGCACCGACGTGGTCGAGCGCATCTTCGCCGAGGTCCTGCGCCCGGGCGACCGCATCGCCGTGATCGCGCCGCGCCCCGAGGTGCTGTCGGCACTGGCCCGCAGCGCCCCGACGATCGAGGTCGTCGGCCACTGCCCGCCGATGGGGTTTGCCGACGACGAGGCCGCCATGGCCGCCTGCATGCGTTTCGTCGCCGACCATCCGTCCCGCTTCCTGTTCGTCGCCGTCGGTTCGCCGCAATCGGAGATGCTGGCGCACCGGCTCGCATCCGCGCCCGGCGTCACCGGGACGGGTCTGTGCATCGGAGCGGCGATGGAATTCGTCAGCGGCCTGAAGACACGAGCGCCGAAGCCGATGCAGGCGCTCGGTTTCGAATGGCTGCACCGGCTGATCAGCGAGCCGCGCCGCCTGTGGCGGCGCTACATCCTCGGCATCGGCCCGCTCGCCATTCTGGTCGCCCGGGAAGCCGTGCGGCGGGTCCGCCCATGACCTCCGTCACGCCTGCATCAGTGTCTCCCCGCAAGCCGCTCATCCTGCACATCTCCTCCGACTATCCGAACCCGATCCGCACGCCGACCACCAACGCGGTCGAGCGGCTGGTCGACCGGATGACCGACCATCCGCAGGTGGTCGTCTCGCTGCAGCGGGTTGGCCGGCCGTGGCGCACCTACTGGCGCGATCTCGGCATGGTCGGTGGCAGGCGTCTGATCGCGCACGGCTATTTTGCCCTTCCGCTGGGCGTCGGCATGCTTCTCTGGCAGTGGCGCCTCGCCCGCCGCATCCGCCGGTTCCTGGCCGCCGAGGGGATCGTGCCGGATATCGTCCACAGCCACCGCTTTACCTTCGAGGGCATCGCCGCCTGGATGGTAGCCTGCGCCACCGGTGCCGCGCTGTTCCAGTCCGTGCGCGGCGAGGTCGAACAGAAGGTCTTTCGGCTGAAGCCGACCTACCGGCCCCTGTTCCGGCGGATGGCGCGCGACGCCGCCCGCATCTTCTACGTCTCGGCCTGGTACCGGGCCGGCTTCGAGCGGCATACCGGCGCCGACCCGGCCCGGACGCGGCTGCTGCCCAATATCGTCCTGAACGCGCGACCCGAAATCGAGCCGGACGCACCCGAACCACGCATCGTGGTCGCGCTCCGGCTCGACGCGCTCGACAGGAAAGGGTTGCCGGACCTGATCGCCGCCTTCGCGGCGGCCGGCCCCGTGCTCGACGGCCTTTGGCTCGACATCGTCGGCGATGCGCCGCCCGACAGCCCGGATCGGGACCGCGTCCAGGCGCTGATCGCCGCCCACGGTCTCGAAGGCCGTGCCCTGCTGCGCGGTCCTGTCGGCCACGAAGCCTTCCTTTCCGAGTTGCCCAGGGCCATGGCCCTGGCGATGCCGTCGCGCGACGAGACCTTCGGCATGGTCTATCCGGAAGCGCTGTTTTCCGGGGTGCCGATCCTCTACGCGGCCGGCACCGGCATCGATGGCTATTTGGACGGGCTCGAGGTCGGCATCGGCGTCCGGCCGGGCGACGTGACCGGGATCGCCGATGGGCTGGTCCGCCTCGTCCGCGACAATGCCCGCTACCGGGCGGCGATCCGGGCCGCGGCACCGACCCTGTTCGAGCGCCTGTCGCCGGAGGGGGTCGTCGCGCGCTACCGCGCCGAAGTCGACGCCGCGACCGCGCCGACGGCCGGTCGGAGGCGCGAGGCATGACGGGCACCACCTTTGCGATCTCGGTGCACAAGTCCGCCGCGTCGATCGAGACGGTCTGGCGTCAGTTGGAGGCCGACGGGGCGGTCACGGCCTTCCAGCGCTACGACTTCGCCGCCCCGCTCTATGAGACCTTCGCGGCCCATGGCCGGGCCGAGCCGGTCGTCGTCCTGGTCAGCGCGGCCGATACCGGCCGGCCGGCCATGATCCTGCCGCTGTGCCGGTTCCGGGACGGGGGCCGGATCATCGCCTTCGCGGATCTGCGCGTCGCCGACTATTGCGCGCCGGTGCTCGCGCGCGGGTTCATGCCCGACGCCGCGACCTTCCGTGCCCTCTGGCGGCAGATCGAAAGCGCGCTGCCCGCAGCCGATATCGTCCATCTGCGCAAGCTGCCCGCGACGGTCGGCGGGCGTCCCAATCCGCTGCTCTGGCTGCGCCCGCGGGCCGCCTTTCCGGTTCACGCCCATGGCGTCGCCATCGCGCATCCCTGGAGCCAGCACGCGTCCGGTTCGATCAGCAAGAAGCAGCTTGGCGAGTTGCGCCGGAGCGAGTCCAATCTCGGACGCCTCGGCACGCTCGGCTTCGCATTCCACGACGGCGGCGCCGCGGCCGAGGCTCTCTTCGACGAGCTCTACGCCCAACGCACAGCCCGCTTCGCGGCGCTTGGCCGCGACGACGTGATGGCCGACCCGATGTGGGCGGCCTTCTATCGCGACCTGGTCGCCGGCACCACGGCGCGGCCGGCGGCCCGCATGATGGGCCTGACGCTCGACGGGACCGTCATCGCCTCCGGCCTAGGCCTCGTCCATGACGGTGCCTTCCTGCTGCTGATCCCCTCCTTCGACATGGAGCGCTACGGCCGGTTTGGCCTCGGCCGGTTGCAGATCCACCGGGCCATGCAGGCCTTCGCCGAGGATGGCCTGACCTATTTCGACCTGACCATCGGCGACGAGCCCTACAAGAGCGCGTTCGGGGTCGACGACCGGACCCTGTTCGAGGTGGTCCGGCCGCTCGGTCCGCGCGGCCTCGGGCTTGCCGCGGTCTGGCATGCCAAGGTCTTGCTCCGCCGGTTCCCGGCCTTGCGCGATCGACTTCGACGCTGGACCGGCCGCGCCTGACCGGTCCAGGCACAAGCATTGCAATTCCAGCAATCGGGACATCGCAGGGCGGCGCACTTCGCCAAATTCGTGCCAATTTGATGCAATCTGGATCGGGTTGATGGTTTCCGCCGATTTCGACTTCCAAAGGACCCCGGCCGGCCCTGACCGATCGGCAGGGGCCGGGCTGGACGCGTTCGGCCGGGACGTCGCGGCCGTATTCGGCTCGCTGTGGCGGCGCAAGCTGTGGATCGCCGGGACGGTCGCTGTCGCACTCGGCGCCGCCTTCCTGTTCGTGCTGCTGTCGACCCCGCTCTATCTTTCGACGACCCGTCTCCTGATCGATCCCCGGCCGAAGCGCATCCTGGAAAGCGAAGTCGTCCCGTCCGGGCTCGGTTCGTCCTCGTCGGGTGCCGATTCCCTGCTCGTCGACAGCCAGGTCGAGATCGTCGGCTCCGACGCCGTTCTGCGCCGGGTGATCGAGGCCAAGCACCTCGCGGCCGATCCGGAGTTCCTGGTCGGCGGCGGGCCGGGCCTGACGACCCGCCTGCGCGCGCTGCTCGGCCAGGAGGCGCGCTCGGCCGAGCCGACCGAAATCGCGCTCGACCGGCTGCGGCGGCTCAGCCGGATCGCGCGGGTCGGCAACACCTATGTGATCGAGATCGGCATCTTCTCGCGCGATGCCGAGAAGGCGGCTTCGATCGCCAACGCCATCGCGGCCGCCTATCTGACCGAACAGGCGAATGCGTCGACCAGCGCCACACGCGAGACGACGGAATCGCTGACCGGCCGCCTCAAGGCACTGCGCCAGGATGTCGCCGCCGCCGAGGACCGCGTCGAGGACTACCGGCGCAAGAACAGCCTCGTCGGCACCCAGGGCGTACTGATCGACGAGCAGCAGCTTCAGGACCTGAACGGCCGTCTCGGCGCGGCGCGTCTGCAGCGTGAGGCGGCGGAGGCGCGCTTCGCGCAAAGCGCGCGCCTGGCGCAGGCGGGCGGCGGCTCGGCCGCCTCGTCCGAGGCGCTCGACAGTCCGGTCATCGCCGGCCTGCGAACCAGTCTTGCCGAGTATGAGCGCAGCCTGGCCAATCTCGGCGAGCGGCTGGGGCCGAGGCATCCGCAGGTTCGAAGCCTGGAGGCCCAGAAGGCCACGGTGAAGGCGCAACTCGACAGCGAGGTGCGCCTGGCCGTCGAGCGTGCACGCAGCGCGCTCGATCTCGCGCGCAAGAACGAGGCAGGCCTGACGGCGAGCCTCAACGGCCTCAAGCAGAAGGCGCTGACCAACAACGAGGCCCAGATCCGCCTGCGCGCCCTGCAGCGGGATGCGGAAGCCTCCCGCGCACTGCTCGAGACGGTCCTGTCGCGCGCCAAGCAGAGCGGCGAACAGGAGGCATTGCCCAGCACCAATGTCCGGGTTCTGGCCGCCGCCGTGGCCCCGTTCCGCGTCTCCTATCCGCCTGCCCCCATCGTCCTGGCCGCCGCATTGGCGCTCGGGCTCGTCCTCGGCTGCCTGATCGCTTGGTTCCGCGATCGCTTCGCGTGATGGGCCGACCGCCCGGCCCCTCTGGCAAATGCAGCAACGGAACCCCACCTTCATGACCGGAAGCTGACAGCCGGGCCGGTGCCCGGACCCGACATGGAGATATCCACGATGAAGTGTCCGCTCGACGGCGAAGCCCTGGTCATGACCGAACGCCAGGGCATCGAGATCGATTATTGTCCGAAATGCCGCGGCGTCTGGCTCGATCGGGGCGAACTCGACAAGATCATCGAGCGCGCGTCGCCGCCGGCCGCACAGCCGCCGACCCCGGCCTATCAGGGTGATCCGCGGGCCGGACAGGCTGGCGGACTGTTCGGCTCGCAGCCTCTGCCGCCGCGCGCAGAACCGTCGGGCTGGGGCCGTCGAGACGACGACGATGACGACCGCCATGAGCGACGCCACGGCGGTTACGGTCATCAGGCGCAGCACCAGGGGCAGCCCTATCCGCACCGACGCAAGTCGATGCTCGGCGAATTGTTCGACTTCGATTGAGGCGCGCCCGGCGCGCCGTCATGCGACGGACTATGGCCCCCAGGCATTGCCTTGTTTCGGCACGGAGATCCCGGCTGCCGTCCGACAGGAGGCCCCGCGGCGCAATTCCTGTCCACACCGTCCGCTCCGACTTGCCAGCCGAGAACGGATGGTCAGAATGGTCATTCGGGCAGATGGCTTTCGGGGGTTCGCATGATCCGGTTCTTCAAGTCCCTTTGGCGCAAGGTCACCGGTGGTGCCAACAAGCGTTCCGCTAAGGAACGGGCCCGGCGGAAGGAAGAACGCCGCATGGAACGCTGGAAGGCCCGCCAGGGTGCGACCGATGCGCCGCCGCCGGCACCTCTGCCCGGCCAGACGCCGCCGGCTGCCGGCGGCGGTGGTCCGTCGGCGGGCTGAAGGGCGAGGCTCCCTTCCGAACCGACGGGGGTCCTCAACGATGGATTCCGGATGCCGTCCAAGCGCAGACGGCTCCGCCCACCCTCTAAAATATCAGCTGATTGTCATTGAAGCGTACGGTTGCGTCCTCTAAATTCCTCGGGCTTCAGCCGAGGGTTGTCATGAAAATTGTGCTGGTTGCCGCCGCCGCCGTGCCGCTCGCCGCATGTTCGTCGAACGTGAACTACGTAATCCAGAACTATGATGGGGTCGTGGTCGAAGAGCATGTGGTGCCGCCGGCAGACGGTCCGCGCTACGTGCCGTCGGACAATGGGCCTGTCGACATGGCGCGCACATTTCGCATCTTCGACAAGCCGCTCGAGAATCGAATGATGATCACCGCAAGCTTCGGCGATGCGGCCGCCTATGGCTTCGTGCGCGGTCTGGTCAAGATCGACGTGAACCCGCCGGTCACCGTCTATCGCGACGCCGCCATCGACTACCTGCACAGCAAGGGCCGCGCCTGTACGCCAGTAGAGACGATGGAGTTGATACGACTGCAGTACGAGGTGCGTTACGCCTGCCAGGCGGCGGCGGCACCGGCAGCGGCAAAGGCGAAGCCGGGCAAGATGCCGGCAGCACCGGCTCCGAAGAGCTGACACGGCACTGCCAGCCCGAGACCCGGCGGCAGCTCTGCCGGGGCCGTCCCGCCGGGATGTGGCGAGGGACGGTCGGCCGTCGCGGGCCCTTACGAGGAGGCCACTCGACCCGACGACGGCCGACCACCTGCGAACCGGGATGTTTGCGGCGGCCCGGATCCGCAGGCTTGCCGGGAGAAGACGGACCCTGCGGCCTGCCTTCACCCATTCCCTGAGGACTTTCTGACAGGCGACCGAGCACCGCGCAACGCAAACGACGCGGCGCGAGGGACGAATCCCTTTGGTTAGTAAAGCGTTAAGCTTACCTCCGCCGGGCCGTCACGCGGCGTCGGAGACGACGCAGTTCCGGCCGTTGCGCTTGGCGCGATAGAGCGCCAGATCGGCGCGCTTCATGATCTGCTCGTCGGTATCCTGCACACCCTCGAGCGTGCCCAGGCCGATCGAAATGGTCACGTCGATCTGCTTCATCCCGCCCGCAATGACGAACGGGTCCCCGGCGACGCGCTGGCGCAGCCGCTCGGCCACGACCTGCGCCAGGGTGAGGTCGGTATCCGGCATCACGATCACGAATTCCTCACCGCCGTAGCGACAGCACAGATCGATGCCGCGCACGTTGGACCGCATCCGGTCGGCGAATTCGCGCAGCACCTCATCGCCGGCATCGTGACCGTGCGTGTCGTTGATCGCCTTGAAGAAATCGATGTCGAGGATCAGGATGGACAGCGGCTTGCCGCGCTCCTTGGCCTGCTCGGTCAGCGTCGCCAAGTGGGTCGACATGTAGCGCCGATTGTTGAGCCCGGTCAGGCCGTCGGTCACCGCCATCTCGATGGTCTGCTGGACATTGTCGCGCAGGTGGTCGTTGTAGCGTTTACGCCGGATCTGGGTACGGACCCGCGCCAGCAGTTCCTGGCGATCGATCGGGCGGGTCAGATAGTCGTTGACCCCGATCTCAAGCCCGCGCAGCAGGCGCGGCTGATCTTCCGGATCGACGATCAGCAGAATTGGCAGCATCCGAGTCCGATCGAGCGAGCGCAATTGCGAGCAGAGCCGGAGCGCGTCGAAATTGGCGAGTGCGAGACTGACCACGACCAGTTCGAAGGCCCCGTCCGCGGCCGTCAGCAGCGCCTCCTGCGGATTGGCCTGCAGCGTCACCGAATGGGCCGCGCCCAGCATGGCCTGCAGACGCTCGGCCGTGGAACGCCGGTCTTCGACCACCAGGATGCGCCCCTTGGCGGAGCCGACGACCTGATCGATGTCGAAATCGCCCTCGATGCTTCTGTCCCGGCTGGCCGCCGCACGCATGCGCAGCTCATCGGTCAACATCTTCAGCCGGGAGAGACTCCTGACCCGGGTGACCAGGGCCACGTCCGAGACCGGCTTGGTCAGGAAATCGTCGGCGCCCGCCTCCAGGCCCTTCACCCGATCGGAAATCTGATCGAGCGCCGTCACCATGACCACCGGGATATGGGCGGTCGCCGGATTGGCCTTAATCCGTCGGCAGACCTCGAATCCGTCCATGCCAGGCATCATGACGTCGAGAAGCACGATGTCGGGCATGACTTCGGCGCAGATGGTGAGCGCCTCGAGACCGTTCATTGCCGTGACGACATCGAAATACTCAGCCGTCAGCCGCGCCTCGAGCAGCTTGACATTGGCCAGTATGTCGTCGACGACGAGAATGCGGGCAGTCATCGTTGGCTCCGGAAGAACTGATCTTGCGTCGAGAGAAAAGTCGCCTCGACTTTTGATCAGGCATCCCCAAGATACGAGCGAACGGTTTCCAAAAACTTGGCGACCGTGATCGGCTTGGAGATATAGGCCTCGCATCCGCCCTGCCGGATGCGCTCTTCGTCGCCCTTCATGGCGAAGGCCGTCACGGCGATCACCGGGATGGCGCGGAGGTCGTCATCCTCCTTGAGCCACTTGGTCACCTCCAGGCCGGACACCTCGGGCAGTTGGATATCCATCAGGATCAGATCCGGCCGGTGCGACCGGGCGATATCCATGGCATCCAGGCCGTTGCGGGTCTGCAGCGTCCGGTAGCCGTGGGCTTCGAGGAGATCGTTGAACAGTTTCATGTTCAACTCGTTGTCCTCGACGATCAGCACGGTCTTCGCCATTCTGTCTCTCTCTACTCTGCACAAACGCAATCTCTGCCCAGCGCTCGATTTTAGTGATAATTCGTTTCGCATTGGCAAACCGGAGGTTCGCTCCGTGCGACGTGAGCAGCGACGGGATCATATGAACCATGACGAGGCCGAGGGGATCGCGATCGCGGCACTCGGTTTTCTGGCCGAACGACCCGAGCATCTCGGCCGCTTCCTGGCCGAGAGCGGGATCGGGCCGGAAACGCTGCGCGTTGCCGCCTCCGATCCGGGCTTCCTGGCAGGCATACTCGATTTCCTCATGAACGACGAATCGCTCCTGCTGGAATTCACCGAGAACCGACGGCTCCGTCCCCTGATGGTTGCCGCAGCTCATCACCGACTGTCGGGACCCCATCCGGAATGACCCTCGATCCGCACAGCCTCGATATCCTCTCCGCCATCGACGCCCTGCCCTATGGTGGTCGCCCTCTGGTCGTGTCCGATGTCGATGAAGTGGCCGTCTATTTCGTGCGCCATTTCGAGCGCTATCTGGAGCGCTCCGGCTTCCGGCTGGATGCCGTCAGCTACGGTTTGACCGGAAACATCCGTCATGGCGCCACCGACGAGGCCGCCGGGCAGGACGATGTCCGCCGTCTCCTGTTCGGCTTCTTCGACGACGAGATCGCCCACCAGGAGGTGGTCGAGGACGCCGTCGAGGTTCTCGGCCGATTGGCCGAGCGGGCCGACGTCGTCCTGCTGACCAACGCTCCGCACAAGCACCGGGAAACCCGCCGCATATCGCTGACCGCACGCGGTCTGCCCTATCCTGTGCTGACCAATGACGGACCGAAGGGGCCGGCCATGGCCCGCCTCGCGGCACGTGCCGAGGGGCCGGTGTTCTTCCTTGACGATTCGCCCTCGAATCTTGTTTCGGTGCGCGAGACCCTGCCGGAAGCCCATGTAATCCAGTTCGTGGCCGATCCGCGCTTCTTCGCCATGGCACGGGAAATCCCGGGCATGAACCTGCGCGCCAATCGCTGGGCCGAAGTCGAAGCTTACATTGCCGGCGTGATCTCGGCGCACGCTCAGCAATGACAGTCGACCATGGCCAGCCAGGCCTGCGGGTGGCGTCGGCGCTGGGTGTCGATCAGATCCATGATCTGCCGGTCCCACGCGGCCCAGGAGATGGTTGCGCCATCCGCGGGATCGCCTGATCCGGCCGGGCCGTTCTCGTGCCACCGGCCGTCGACCACCACGGCCGTGGCGCCGAAGCCCGGCGCCCAGGCGACCCAGTCCTCCAGCCGCTCGCCCGGCCCGGTTGCCGGCAGGACCGGGGCGGCCGCGTGCCAGCGGGCGGCGGCGCCACCGGCCTGCTGGCGCAGCCAGGCTGAAAATTCCCGGCCATAGGGCCGCGGCTCGGGCATCTGACGCCAGACCTCGAGCCATTCCCCCACCCGGCGATGCACCGCGTCGGCGTCGCTCAGCGGGATTCCGGCGGCCTGACTGACCTCGGCGAGCCGGACCCGCCTGCGGTCGCGCGCCAGCCTCCGCATGGTCCGCCAGTCGATATCGCCGAGCCGGGCATAGTCATGGGGAAGCACACGGTCGCGACACAGGAACGGCCTGCCGCCGCCGAGCGACCAGCCGAGCCAGCGCCCGTTGGGATTGGTGCGGTCGATCGCACGCGCTGCCAAGCCATTCAACACCAGGAGATGGCCGAAGCGGTGCGGTCCCTGGATATCGATCGCATCCGAATCGTTTAGGTAGCCCCATCCGAAGGACATGGCCACCCCTCTGAGATCACCGCCCGGCCATTCGCCGAGGCGTTCGACGACCCGATCCATCGCATCGACATCCCGCACATAGGCGTCGTTGATCCCGGTGCGCTTGAAGTCGTGGAAGGGTTGCAGCGTCGCGGCAAGGTCCGCACGCCCCTCGGGGCTGTCAGGATCGTGATCGATCACGACGGCGACCGTGAAATGCGTCACCGGACCCTCCTCGAACTGACCGGCGCCGCCGGCGCCCCGGACGCACGCCGGATGCCACTGGCCGGCGGACGCGGAAAGAGTATATTGCATCGACGCAGAAACGAAACAGGAACGAGAAGCGTGCTCCCTACCCAGAACTCAGGGGTTGAGGGCTTCTGTCGTGACTGCCTGGTCCCTTCGCGGCCGGGAGCGTGGCGCTGCGCATCCTGCGGCAGTCCCCGCCTTGTCGCCCATCCTGAACTGGATCGGCTTTCGATTGCCCATGTCGATTGCGACGCCTTCTACGCTTCGATCGAAAAACGCGACGATCCATCCTTGCGGGATGTACCGGTGATTGTGGGTGGCGGCAAGCGCGGCGTCGTCTCGACGGCGTGCTATCTGGCCCGCATCCACGGCGTCCGCTCGGCCATGCCGATGTTCAAGGCATTGGCGGCCTGCCCGCAGGCCGTTGTGATCAAGCCGAACATGGAGAAATACGTCAAGGTCGGCCGCCAGGTCCGGCAGCTGATGCTGGAACTGACGCCGCTGGTCGAACCGGTCTCGATCGACGAGGCTTTCCTGGATCTCTCGGGCACCGATCGCCTGCACCACGCCGCCCCGGCCCTGACCCTCGCCCGCTTCGCGAAGCGGGTCGAAGACGAAATCGGCATCTCCATTTCGGTTGGTCTCGCGCCGAACAAGTTCCTGGCCAAGATCGCCTCCGACTTCGAGAAGCCGCGCGGCTTCTCGGTGATCGGCGCCGTCGAGGCGCGCACCTTCCTGGCTGCCCAACCGGTCACGCTGATCTGGGGCGTCGGCAAGGCGCTCGCCGCCGAACTCGAACGCGACGGCATCCGCCGGATCGGTCAATTGCAGTCCATGGACGAGACCGCCCTGATGAAGCGCTACGGCGTCATGGGCCAGCGCCTTGCGCGCCTGTCGCGCGGCGAAGACGATCGCCGCGTCACGCCCGACCGTGAGGCCAAGAGCGTTTCCGCCGAGGTCACCTTCGACGACGACATCGCCGCCTTCGCGCGCCTGGAGCCGATCCTGCGCCGGCTCTCCGAAAAGGTCTCGGCGCGGCTGAAGAAGGCCGGAATCGGCGGACGCACCGTCACCGTCAAGCTGAAGACGCAGGATTTCAAGACCGTCACCCGCAACCGGAAGCTATCCGATCCCAGCCAATTGGCCGACCGCATCTTCCGTGCCGGCCGGGACCTGGTCGAGCGCGAATGCGACGGCCGTGCCTTCCGGCTCATCGGTATCGGCGTCGCCGATCTGGTGCCCGCCGAGGCCTGCGATCCGGCCGACCTGGTCGACGAGGGGGCGGGTCGGCGCGCCAAGGCGGAACGCGCGATGGACGCGGTTCGCGCCCGGTTCGGCGGCGAGGCGGTCGAACTCGGCCTCATCTTCGGCATCGACCGGCGCGGCCGCGACCGATAGGCACCGCCTCAGTCCGGCACGCCGTCCGAGCCGTCACGATAGTCATGCGTCGCCCCATGCGGATCGGTCACCCGATAGAGCCCGGGCCCGGCTGATGCCACGTAGTCCGGACCGACCGGCACCTTTCCGTATCCGCCCGGGATGTCGAGCATGTAGGTCGGCTGGGCGATCCCGGTCAGACGGCCGCGCAGGGTGCGCATCAGCGACCGGCCCTCGGCGAGGGAAGTCCGGAAATGGCCGGTACCGCGTGCGCGGTCGAGATGGTGCAGGTAGTAGGGTTTCACCCGAAGCGCGACCAGAGACCGGAACAGATCCTCCAGGATCGCGGCGTCGTCGTTGATGCCCTTGAGCAGGACGGTCTGGGCGAGCAGCGGGACCCCCGCCCTGCTCAAGGCGCGGATCGATTTCTTCGCGTTTTCCGTCAGTTCTGAGGCATGGTTGACGTGCAGCACGAACCAGATCGCAGCTCGTCGGTCGAGCAGGTTCAGCAAGGCCGGCGTGATTCGGGCCGGGTCGACGATCGGTATGCGGGTATGGAAGCGGACCACGCCGACATGATCGATGGCGTCGAGCGCATCAAGGATCCGGCCGATCCGCCGGTCCGACAGGACCAGCGGATCACCGCCCGACAGGATCACTTCGAACAGGCCCGCCTCTGCACGGATGCGGTCGAGTGCGGCTGCAAGCTCGGCCTCGCCGAGGCCCGGATCGCCGCCGACCGTCTCGCGCCGGAAGCAGAAGCGGCAATAGACTTGGCACAGATGGGTCGGCTTCAGGAGCGCCCGGTCCGGATAGCGGCGGATCAGTCCGGGTGCGATTTCATGCGCACCGTCGCCGATCGGATCGGCAACCTCGTCCGGCGCGATATCGAGTTCCGCCGTCCCGGGCACGAATTGGCGGGCGATCGGATCGGAAGGATCGGCCGGATCGATGGCTGCGGCCATCTCGGCGGTGATCCGCAGGGAGAATTCCTGCGTCACCCGCTCGACGGCCGGCGCCGCTTCCGGCGCAACAAGCCCGCGTGCGACCAGATCGGCGACGCGGACGACCGCAGGCGGCCGCTGCTGGACCTCGCGGGTCATGGGGTCAGACCTCCGGCGCGGCTCAGGCGACGACTTCGACGGCAGCGTCCAGTCCACCGAGCTTGGCCAGTTGGCGCAGGCGGCGCTGCAGCACCTCGCCATCGAGTTCGGCGAGATCGCGCGGCAGGGTCATGACGAGCGTGCTGCCGCGGGCCGCGACACCGACCAGCGGGATGACGCCAGGCATCGCGGCCGAGAGGATATAGGCGACCCGAAACGCCGCGCCGAGGCAGCGGGCGCGCTCCTTCAGCCGCACCGAGGCCAGTTCCCGGATGCGCGGGCTCAGCGCATCGTCGATCAGACCCATGTGCCGATAGTAGCTTGCCAGGGCCAGGAAGGCCCGGCCGGGATGATCGACGCCGATGAAGGCCGCATGGGCGATCACGTTGAGGCTCTGCTCGCCGCGATAGTCGGGATGGGCCCGCCAACCGATGTCGGACAGAAGGCAGGCCGCGTTGCGCAGCCGCTCCTCCTCGGCGGTCTCGTCGATGCCGAGCGCACGGAATACGGCCCCCGTCCAGGGGCCGAGTTCAAGCGCATGGCGCGGGGATCGCGAGCGCAGGATGGCCAGTTCCTCGGCTGCCGCCATCAGCGGATCGAGCCGTTGTTCGTCCGGCGCCAGCCGTTCGAACAGCAGGCCTTCGCGCAATCCCAACGCCGAGAGAATGATCGCGCTGGGCTTGCCGATCTTGATGATCTGCGCAAGCACCGTGGCGCCATAAGGCAGCAGGTCGCGCCGTTGCTTGGAGATGACCTCGATCCGGTCGAGCGCCTCGATGTCGCCGCGCGCCACCATCCGGCAGAAGTCGAGCGCTTCCGCCGCCGGCAGCGAATATTCATGCATCACATGCAGCGGATAGCCGGTCTGGAACATGTGCAGACGGGCCAACGAGCGCCAGGTGCCGCCGACCGCATAGAAGGGCCGCCCGGCGCCGCGGGCGAGAACGTCGGAGGACTTGAGGATGTCCTCGGCGATCTTCTCGGCCTTGCGCGCCGATCCTTCGGCAGCCTCCGACAGCCGGATGCCGCCGAGCGGAAAGGTCCGCCCCTGGCCGAGTTCCGTGCCGTTGACCTCGACCAGTTCCAGGCTGCCGCCGCCGAGATCGCCGGCGATGCCGCTCGGCTGGTGCATCCCCGAAACGATCCCGAGGGCCGCGAAATAGGCTTCCTCGGGTCCGCTCAGGACGCGCACGGGCACCCGGCAGATCCGCTCGAGTTCCGCAACGAAGGCGGCCCCGTTGGCCGCCTCGCGCGCCGCGGCGGTGGCAAGCACATGCAGTTCGATCGCGCCGGACTGGTCGGCCAGATGCCGGAACCGGCGCACGGCGGCCAGTGCAGCCGTCACCGAACCGTCCGAGAGGCGGTTGGTCTTGCCCACGCCTTTGCCGAGGCCGGCCAGGACCTTTTCGTTGAAAAGCAGTGTCGGCGACCGGCAGAGCCGCTCGTAGATGACCAGACGGACCGAATTCGAGCCGATGTCGATGACCGCGATCGGACCGCGCCCGCTCAGTCGACCGGGCGCAACCTCAGTGCCGGGGTGCACCGCCTCAGGAGCGGTGATTTCGCCCGGCGATCGATTTGGGAGAATTGGATTTGAGTGATTTTCCACGGCCGGACAACGACGGGTTGGTCATGAAGTATTTATGGGCGTTGAACGGTTCCTCGCCCGCCGCCGGTACGATGCGCTCGTGCCCGCCATCCGGAAGGAGACGCCAGCTCTGCTGATTGTCCCGCAGGTTGGCGACCATGATCTGGTCCAGCACCTGCTCGTGGACGGTCGGGTTCGTCAGCGGAGCGAGCGCCTCGACCCGACGGTCGAGGTTGCGCGGCATCAGGTCGGCCGAGCCGATGTAGACGATCGCCTGCGGCGAGGGAAGCCCATGGCCGTTGCCGAAGCACAGGATACGGCTGTGTTCGAGGAAACGGCCGACGATCGACTTAACCCGGATATTGTCGGACAGACCGGGGACGCCCGGCCTGAGGCAGCAGATGCCGCGTACGACGATGTCGATCTGGACGCCGGCCCGGCTCGCCTCGTAGAGCGCGTCGATAATGCGGGGATCGACCAGCGAGTTCATCTTCGCCCAGATCTGCGCCGGGCGGCCTGCCTTGGCGTGGGCGATCTCGGCTTCGATATGCTGCAGAATGCGCGGCCGGATGGTCAGCGGCGAGATCGCCATCTTCTCCAGTTCGTGCGGCTGAGCATAGCCGGTGATGTAGTTGAAGATCTTCGAGACATCACGGCCGATCGTCGGGTCGGCGGTGAAATAGCTGAGGTCGGTGTAGATGCGCGCCGTGATCGGGTGATAGTTGCCGGTGCCGATATGGCAATAGGTCGCCAATGTGCCCCGTTCCCGGCGGACGACCAGCGACAACTTGGAATGGGTCTTCAGCTCGACGAAGCCGAACACGACCTGCGCGCCCGCGCGCTCCAGATCCCGCGCCCAGCGGATATTGGCCTCCTCGTCGAAGCGCGCCTTGAGTTCGACGACCGCCGTGACCGACTTGCCCGACTCGGCCGCCTCCGACAGAACCTTGACGATCGGACTGTCCTTGGAGGTCCGGTACAGGGTCTGCTTGATGGCGACCACATCCGGATCGCGCGCCGCCTGGCTCAGGAACTGGACGACGACGTCGAACGATTCGTAAGGATGGTGGACGATCAGATCCTTCGCCTTGACCGCCGCGAAACAGTCGCCGCCGAATTCTTTGATCCGCTCCGGAAATCGAGGCTCGTAGGGCGTGAACTTGAGCTCCGGCCGCTCCACGCCGACAAGCTGCGACAGCTCGGTCATCGCAAGCAGACCTTCCACCTGGAAGATGCCGTCGGAAGCGACGCCGAGGGCCCGGGCGACGAAGGACTGCAGACGCTCCGGCGTATGCGCCTCGATCTCCAATCGGATGACCGAACCGCGACGCCGCCGCTTCAGCATGGTCTCGAACACCCGGACCAGATCCTCGGCCTCCTCCTCGATCTCGATGTCGGAGTCGCGGATCACCCGGAAAGCGCCCTTGCCGCGCAACTGGTAGCCCGGGAACAGGCCGGCAATGTGCAGGCCGATCATGTTCTCGAGGCTGATGAAGCGGCGGATGCCCGGCTCCGTCTCGCTCGCCGGCAATTCGATGAATCGGTCGATCTTGGGGGGAATGCGGATCAGCGCCGTCATGGTCGCGCTGCTGCCGATCTTGGCCAGATCGAGCACCAGCGAGAAGCCGAGATTGGGAATGAATGGAAAGGGGTGCGCCGGATCGCAGGCGAGCGGCGTGAGGACCGGGAAGACATGGGTCAGGAAATACTGGTCGAGCCAGGCGCGGGTCGCCTTGTCGAGCGACGACCCATCGGCGATGACGATCCCGACGGCCGCGAGTTCCGCCCTCAACTCACCCCACAGCCGCTGCTGCTCGTCGGTCAGCGCCTCGGCCGCCTCCCCGATCCGGGTCAGTTGTTCGGCCGGCGTCAGCCCGTCGTCCGACCGCGTCAGAATGCCGGCCCGATGCTGTTCGATCAGCCCCGAAACGCGCACCATGAAGAACTCGTCCAGATTGTTGGCCGAGATCGACAGAAAGCGCAGGCGCTCCAACAGCGGATGGTTGGTGTTGGCGCTTTCTTCGAGGACGCGCCGATTGAAGGAGAGCCACGACAGTTCGCGATTGACGAAGCGATCGGGACTGTCGAGCGGAATGGACGGTACCGGTGCCGGCTGAGGCACCGCAGTCGCCTCGGCGGCGGGCGCGGTCTCGCTGTTGCGCCTGCGCGAAGGTTTGGTCTCGACCGTCTCGTCCATGCTTCGTCCCCTCCTGCGGCGCCGGTTTCGGAAACCCGGTCCGACGCGCGCGAAACTATCCGTACTTTATGACGGATTGTGTTCATCCGGCTCGGTTTCTTCGAGACCCGGCAGATGCGGCTCGCGCGACCAGGCATCCGCGATCAGGCGTGCCGCGAGCGGTCGCGTGATCGGCGCCTTCGCGGCGAGCGCCGCGCGGTCGATGCGCTCGACCGTGCGCACGGCCGCACCATAGGAGCGCTCGATGCGCCGGGCCAGGAAGCGGACGACCTGCGGGTCGACCATGGTCTGCCGGTCCGCGAAGAGCTTGCCGATCACGGCTTCGAGCAGGTCATCGTCCGGCTCCTCCAGGCGGACCGGCGTCGCCGCGCGCAGGCGCGAGACGAGATCCGGCAGGCCGAGCCCCCAGCCGACCGGCTCCGCGCGCGACGTGATCAGAACCGGGCTGCCGGCCTCGCGCGCAGCATTGAGCAGATGGAACAGCGCCGGCTCGTCGACCCCGGGGCCGGCATCCTCGACCGCCACACCGCCGCGCGCAGCAAGCGCGACGGGATCGATCGTACCCAGATCGCCCGCGGGCAGGATGGTGGCGGCCGCAGCCGCAGCCCAGATCGTGGCGAGATGGCTCTTGCCGGCCCCCTCAGGACCGCTCAGCAGCACGACCGGGCTCGGCCAGTCCGGCCAGGCCAGGACCAGATCATGCGCAGCCGCGTTGGCAGTCCCGACGATGAAGTCCTCCATGCCGAAGCGCGGTGCCGCGGCCAGAGCGAGCGGCAGCTGGCGGGGATTCGACGGGGGTGCAGGTCCGGTCGGCATCGGTTCAATCGTCGCCGGTCGCCGCATAGAGCGGGCTGGCGAGATACTGATGGAGGGCAAAGCGCGCGAGAACGCCGATCGACGCCGCCGCCGGCACCGCGACCAGCATGCCGACGAAGCCGAGCATCGAGCCGAAAGCGAACAGGGCGAACAGCAGCCAGACCGGGTGCAGTCCGACATTCTTGCCGACCCAATTGGGCTGCAACACGGAACCCTCCAGCACCTGGCCGGCGCCGAACACGGCGAGCATGACCAGAATCCACTGCCACTCGGGCCAGAACTGGCCGAAGGCGATGACGATCGAGGCGATCAGCCCGATGCCGAAGCCGACATAGGGGATGAAGCCCAGGATTCCGGAGAGAAGCCCGATGAACAGGCCGAAATTGAGTCCGAGCAGCGTCAGACCGGTCGCATAGAAGGCGCCCATGGCGATGCAGACGGAAATCTGACCGCGTACGAAGCCGGCCACGGCGCCATCCATCTCGTGGGCGAGCCGGCGCACGGTCGGCCGATGGCGCGGTGGCAGCCAGGAATCGACCTTCGAGATCATGCGGTCCCAGTCGAGCAGCATGTAGAAGGTGACGACCGGGGCGATGACCATCAGCGTCACGACCGAGACCAGCGCCTGTCCGCCGTTCCAGACGGAATGCAGGATGCCGGCAATCCAGCCGGCGCCCTGGCTGAGCGAGGACCCGAGCAACGCCTCCAAGTCCTTGGCGTTGGTGCCCATCAGGCGACCGAGCCGTCCCTCCATCGCCTGGGAGAAGAAGGACTGCAGCCGTGTCGCGTAGGACGGCAGCAGTTGGATGAAGCCGCTGATCTGGTTGGCCAGCAACGGCACGACCAGGATCAGAATGACGACCAGACCGAGGATCAGTCCGAAGACGATGACCGCCGTTGCCATGCCCCGTGAGAGGCCGGCCTTCTGCAGCCTGTCGGCAACCGGATCGAGCAGATAGGCGAGCGCCATGCCGGAGACGAAAGGCAACAGGACGCCGGAGAAGAGCCACAGAAACAGGATCAGGACGAACAGGGCCGCAAACCAGAACTGGATCTGTCGCGTCAGGCTCAACGGCATCCCTCCCCGCCCACGGCGCCGTCCCGCGCAGGTCGCGGCGCAACTCGATCCGTCACCGCCTTACCGGGGATCCGGCCACGACGTCCCTGCCCCCGACCCGGCTTCGCTGTCCGCCGACATGGCCCTGAGCCAGCCGACCAGATAGGCCGCGCCGGAGCCGACCGTCAGCCCGGCGACGATCCAGAGCCCGACTGCAACCAGAGGAAGCAAATCCACCGCAAAGGCATGATCCCCCAGAATCGTAGCGGCGAGCAAGATCTGCGCCGTTGTGTTGATCTTGGAGATCATCAACGGGCGCACCTCGACCGGCCGGCCCATCACCCAGGACAACAGGAATGCGCCCACGATCAGAAGATCGCGCGACACGACCAGAATCACCAGCCAGCGCGGCAGCACGCCTTCGATGCCGAGCGTCACATAGATGGCGACCAGCAGGGATTTGTCGGCGATGGCATCCAGATAGGCGCCGAGACGCGTGCGCAAATTCCAGCGCCGCGCGATCCAACCGTCGACGCCGTCCGAGGCGCCGGCCAGGACGAACAGCCAGAACGCCAGATCGAGCCGCTGCTCGGTGATCGCAACCACCACCATCGGCACGGCGATCAACCGCGCGACCGTGATCAGATTGGGCAGCGTGACGTTGGAATAGACCATGGCGGACCCGAACGGCGACCGACACGGCCGCACCCCTTGAGATGGCCCCGACGGCGCGGCATTCCAAGATCACAGACTTATGACAGAGACCTGCCGCGACCGCCAATCCGGGCTTGGCCGGTCCCGCCGTCGCACCTGCCGATCGTCGACGCCGCCGATCCGGCCCGGAGCCGCGCAGGCCGTCGACAAGGCGACGTGCTACGGCCCCGGAGGCGGCATCGCGCCGCCCATCGGGACCGCCGGTACGGTTCACTCGATATCCGCCACCGCATCGACCGCGCCACCGGAGACGCGAGCCGCCAGAGAGGCTTCCATGAACGGATCGAGATCGCCGTTCAGGACCTTGGCGGGATCGGTCGACTGCACGCCCGTACGCAGATCCTTCACCATCTGGTAGGGCTGCAGCACATAGGAGCGGATCTGGTGGCCCCAGCCGATTTCGGTCTTTGCGGCGGCCTCGGCGCTGGCCTTCTCCTCGCGCTTCTTCAGTTCAACCTCATAGAGGCGCGCCCGCAGCATGTCCCAGGCCTTGGCCCGGTTCTTGTGCTGCGACCGTTCCGCCTGGCAGGCCACAGCGATGCCGGTTGGAATATGGGTCAGGCGAACGGCCGAATCGGTCGTGTTGACGTGCTGGCCGCCGGCACCGGATGAACGGTAGGTGTCGACGCGAACGTCCGATTCCGGAATCGTGATCTCGATGGAATCGTCGATCACCGGATAGACCCAGACCGACGCGAAGCTCGTCTGGCGGCGCGCATTGGCGTCGAAGGGCGAGATGCGGACGAGCCGGTGCACGCCCGATTCCGTCTTCAGCCAGCCATAGGCGTTCGGCCCCTTCACGAGCAGGGTGGAGCCCTTGATGCCGGCACCTTCACCGGCGGTATATTCGATGATCTCGACCTTGTAGTCGTGCTGTTCGGCCCAGCGCATGTACATGCGCATCAGCATCTCGGCCCAATCCTGGGATTCGGTGCCGCCGGCGCCGGCATGAAACTCGACATAGGTATCGAAACTGTCGGCCTCGCCCGAAAGCAGGGCTTCGATCTGCCGGCGTTGCACGTCCTGACCGAGATGCTTGAGCTGTTCCTCGGCCTCGACGATCGTGGCCTCGTCGTTCTCGGCCTCGCCGAGTTCCAGCAGCGTCAGATGGTCGTCGAGCTCGCGCCCGATGCCACGCACGACATCAACCGATTTCGCGATCTGGTCGCGCTCGCGCATCAGTTTCTGGGCAACGGCGGGGTCATTCCAGAGATTCGGATCCTCGGCCCGGGCATTCAGCTCGTCGAGCCGCTTCAGTGCGACATCCCAGTCAAAGATGCCTCCTCAGCAGGCTGAGAGCCTGCTTGATCTCGTCTACGATGGTCTGGATTTCGGGTCTCATCGATCTCGTCCTGGGCGTCGCGCCTCCGGCACCGGTTGGCTTCGGGCGGCGGGCCGCGACCATACCGATGGCGTTGCCGCATTGCAATTGCGCGGCGCGGACCGAAACCGACTGCGAATGATCGAGTCGTCCGTTCGCCTCCGCTTGACGCCACCGCGCCCATGCCGCGATGCTTCCGGCCGCGATGCTCGGCCGGTCCGTCATCGCCAGGAGGGGAGCCGCGCCGCCATGGCCGACAGCATGTCCGGACCGCGACCGGCAGGACGGCATCGCTTCCGGGCCGCGCGCGCGGCCATCTCGGCCTGTGCGCTCGTGCTGGCGCTTGCCGGTCTGGCTCGGGCCCAGGACCGACTGTCCGAGACGGTGCGCATTCCGCTCGACCGGATCGAGATGACCACCGAACTGCATCGTCCCGCGGGCCCCGGCCCGTTCCCGGTGGTGGTCTTCGCCCATGGCCGTCCGGTCGACCATCACGGGCGCACGGCCCTCGCGCGCTCCATCCCGCGCGATCAGGCGACATTCTGGGTCCGACGCGGCTTCGCCGTGGTGGCGCCGTTCCGTCCGGGCTACGGGCCGACCGGCGGCACTGACGTGGAGGCGCTGCATGCGCGCAACTGCGAGCGTACGCCAGACTATCGCCGCATCGCGGAGGCGGCCGGACGGCCGGTCGAGGCCGCGATCGCCTGGGTGCAGCAGCAGCCCTGGGCCCGCCGGGATCGCATCCTGCTCGTCGGGACGTCGGTCGGAGCGCTGGGCGTCCTGGCCGCAGCGACGCGGCAGCCCGAGGGGGTTGTCGCCTATATCGACTTCTCCGGCGGCGCCGGAGCCCTGCCCCGGCATTCGCCCGGCCGCCCGTGTCGTCCCGACATCGCAACCGCCCTCTTTGCCGAATACGGCCGTTCAGTCCGCATTCCCGGCCTTTGGCTCTATGCCGAAAATGATCTCGCCTGGGGGCCGGACGTTCCGAAAACCTGGCACAAGGCCTTCGCCGAGGGCGGTGCCCGCAGCTCCTTCGTCATGACGCCGGCGGTTCCCGGCGTCGACGGCAACCTGCTGATGCTGCGCGGTCAGAAACTCTGGGCGCCGATCGTGCGCGGCTTCATCGCCTCGCTCATGTTTTGAAAACCGTCTCCATAAGCCGGATGGCAACACCTGCCGGCCTATGGTCTGCCGCGCTCCGCACCGATCCGGCAGAGACCATGACCGCAAGCCCAGCCACCTTTGCCGCCTCGCCCCCACCGCGCCCTGCCGTCGGCGCCTCGTTGCCGTCGGCCGCCAGGTCCGGGCTGCAGGTGGAGGCCGGACTTGCGGCCCTGCTTCTCGCGCTCGCCGGACTTCAGATCGCGCATGGCATGGCGACCGTCTTCCCGCTCGACGATGCCTATATCGTGCTCCACAACGCGCAGGTTCTGCTCGCCGGGGGCGTCGATGCCAGCTTCTCCGAAGCGTCGGCCCTGGTCGGCTCGACCAGCCCGCTGCATCTGATCCTGGTTGCCGGTCTCGGGCGGATCATGCCGCTGCCGGTCGGCCTCACGCTCCTCGCCTATCTGGGTGCCTTCGCCTATGGCTGCGGCCTGATCGCGGCCGCCCGGCGCAGCGGCGCGCGCGGGGCCGGCGCCTTTGCCTTCGCGCTTGCCGGGCTCCTCGCCGCCCACAGTCCGTTCCAACTCCTGAACGGGCTGGAGACCGGCCTCGCCATGGCGGCGGTCATCTGGGCGCTGGTCCTCTACGGCGATGCGGCGACCAGCGCAGCACGGCGATGGCTGCTCTGGGTTCTGATCGGCATCCTGCCGGTCCTGCGTCCCGAACTCGCCGTGCTCGGACTGTTGCTCGGCGCCTGCGATCTCTGGCGGATGCGCGACGAGGCCGGCGGCGGGACATTGGCTGCCGTCCGTCGGGTCCTCCCCTGCGCCTTGGCCGCCGGGCTGATCGTCGCGCCGTTCCTGATCTGGCAGTGGGTCGATACCGGCACGGTGCTGCCGGGAACCATCGGCGCCAAGAAAGCGTGGTTCGCGGAAACCGACCTGCCGATCGGCCTCAAGGCGCGCTCATTCGTGACCGACGCGACACAGTTCCTGGCCGGCTTCGGGCTGACGGTCCTGCCTGCACTGCTGCTTCTGCCGGTGACGGCTGCCGGTCGCATCGGCGCCGTCTTTGCCGCGATCGTGCTCACGCTCTATTTTCGCGAGATGCCGGGCGGCCTGTCGCACAACGAGCAGCGCTACCTGCATGTCTTCGCGCCGGTGGTGATGTTCGGCGCGGCCGGGTTGTTCTGGGCCGGGCCGGAACGGTTCGGCGCCCTCGGGCGCATGCCGAACGCCGTGGCGGCGGTGCTCGCCCTTCAGGCCGCCCTGCTCGCTCTTCCCGGGCTGGCGCGCTACCGCGACGCCACGGCCTTCACGGCCGGCGATCTCGACCGGATCGCCCGCCATGCCCGCGAGGCGCTGCCGGCGAATGCCCGCCTGCTGATCCACGATGCCGGCTACATCGCCTGGGCGACATCGTTGCCGCTCATCGACATGGTCGGATTGAAGACCCCGTCCAGCATTGCCGAGCACCGCGCCCTGACATTGCCGAGCAACGGCGTGCGGCGCGGCGAAGCCATCGCGCGGATCGCGGCCCGCGGCGCCGTCAGCCATGCAATCGTCCTCGACGACTGGAACGAACGCTTCGGCATCGTCGACGGATTGATCGAGGCGGGCTGGACGGTGGCGCCGACCGGGCCGGCCGGCGCCTATCGGCTCTATCGCCTCACGCCCCCCACGGTCGCCGCCGCCTCGCCGGCTCCGTAGAATGCGCGCGCACCGGACGGCCCGACCGCGGACGCAACGCAAGACCGGGTCTGGCTGCCTGCCCGGTCAGTAGAGCCCACCCGGCTGGAGACCGCGCTCCTGTTCCGGGGTGACGCGACGGGCGCGCGAGAACTCGCCCTGCTCGTATCCGATGATCGAATAGTTGTCCGGCGGGGCAGTACCGGGCTTGAAGGCCTCCATGATCGTCTCCGGATCGCCCGGCGAGGCCTTGAGACCGCTCTTCCGGTTGATGGCGATCAGGCGGATGCCCGGCGGCACGCGGAACGGCACGGCCGGCTTGTCCTTCAGCGCCTCGACGAAGAAGTCCTTCGCGATCGGGGCCGCCGTGTGTCCGCCGGACTGGCCGCGACCGAGCGGACGCGGCTTGTCGTAGCCGACATAGACGCCGACCACGAGGTCCGGCGTGAAGCCCATGAACCACACGTCCTTCTCGTCGTTGGTCGTGCCGGTCTTGCCGGCGACCGGCTTGCCGACCTCGCGCAGCACGGTCGCCGTGCCGCGCTGGACCACGCCCTCCATCATCGACGTGATCTGATAGGCGGTCATCGGGTCGAGCACCTGCTCGCGGTCGTCGATCAGCTTGGGCTCCTCCTGGGCCGCCCAGGCGCTCGCCTCGCAGCCCTGGCAGATGCGCGGGTCGTGCTTGTAGATGGTCTTGCCGTAGCGGTCCTGGATGCGGTCGATGAAGGTCGCCTTCACGCGGCGGCCGCCATTGGCGATGGTCGCGTAGGCCGAGGTCATGCGCAGCACGGTGGTCTCGCCGGCGCCGAGCGACATCGACAGCACCGGCGACAATTCGTCGTAGATGCCGAACCGCTTGGCGTATTCGACCACCAGCGGCATGCCCATGTCCTTGGCGAGCCGCACCGTCATGGTGTTGCGCGACTGCTCGATGCCGACGCGCAGCGTCGAGGGGCCGTAGAACTTGCCGGAATAGTTCTCCGGCCGCCACGGTGCCGCGCCGACGCCCTGGCTGATCTCGATCGGCCCGTCGAGCACGACGCTCGACGGCGTATAGCCGTTGTCGAGGGCGGCCGAATAGACGAAGGGCTTGAACGAGGAGCCCGGCTGCCGCCAGGCCTGGGTGGCGCGGTTGAACTCGCTGTCCGAGAAGGAGGCGCCGCCCGCCACGGCCAGGACGCGCCCCGTATGCGGGTCCATCGCCACCAGCGCGCCGGAGACCTCCGGGAACTGGCGCAGACGGTAGCCCTGCCGGTCGCCGCTGCCCGTGCCGGCCTTCTCGACCAGGATCACGTCGCCGGGCTGCAGCACCTGCGCGGCGGATTTGATGCTCTGGCCCTTGCGCGGACCGTCGGCCCATTTCGCCCATTTCAGCTGATCGGCGGCGATGAAGCCGCGCTCGCGCTGCGTCGAGACCGTGCCGCCGAACAGCTTCGGCGGCTGCAGGCCGATGATCGCCTCCTGGTCGACAACCGACAGCACCACCGCCGCGCGCCATTCCGGCATGTCGGCGAGCGTCTTGACCTCGGCGAGCTTCGGGCCCCAGTCGCCGCCGGCCAGATCGATCTTCGAGATCGGCCCGCGCCAGCCCTGATCCTGGTCGTAGTCCATCAGGCCCTTGAGCAGCACCTTGCGGGCGATGACCTGCATCTTCGGATCGAGCGTGGTGCGCACCGACAGGCCGCCCTGGTAGAGGCCCTTCTCGCCATAGCGCTCGGCGAGCTCGCGGCGGACCTCCTCGGCGAAATAGTCGGAGGCGAAGAGATGCGGGCCGGTCTGGCGGGGAACCACCGTCAGCGGTTCCTTCTTCGCCTTGTCGGCCTCCTCACGCTTGATGTAGCCGTTCTGCGCCATCAGATCGATGATGTCGTTGCGGCGGCCGACCGCACGCTCGGGGAAGCGGAATGGGTGGTAGTTGTTCGGCGCCTTCGGGAGCGCGGCCAGATAGGCGCATTCCGCGATGGTCAGTTCGTGGACCGACTTGTCGAAATAGAGCAGCGAAGCGGCCGCGACGCCGTAGGCGCCGATGCCGAGATAGATCTCGTTCAGATAGAGCTCGAGGATCTGCTCCTTGTTGAACGCCTCCTCGATGCGCATGGCCAGGATCGCCTCCTTGGCTTTGCGCTCGACACTCTGCTCGTTGGTCAGCAGGAAGTTCTTGGCGACCTGCTGGGTGATGGTCGAGGCGCCCTGGGCACGCTTCTTGCCGCCGCGCAGGCGGTCGGAGACCAGCGTATAGACGGCACGCGCGATGCCTTCGGGATCGACGCCGCGATGCTCGTAGAAATTCTTGTCCTCAGCCGAGATGAAGGCGCTCTTGAGCAGCTGCGGAATCGCCTGCGAGGGCAGGAACAGCCGGCGTTCATGGGCATATTCGGCAATCAGGCTGCCGTCCGAGGCGTGTACCCGGGTCATCACCGGCGGTTCGTAGTTGCGAAGGCCCGCATAGTCGGGGAGATCCGACGCCACATAGCGATAGGCCAGGACTAGGCCGCCGGCGATGATCAGCGTCACCACGGCACCCAGCCCGAACAGCCAGCCGAAAAACCTGAAGATGAACATGCCGCCGGCATTCTCCCCGTTCGCCGGGCCCGCAGGGTCGGGATCGCGCCCGCCGCGTCGGAACCGACTTCCATATTCCGCCTGCCCAGCCGCCCCGAATCCACGGAACTCGAGCCTTCGATACCCGAGAAACCGGCCCGCGACGCCTGCGAAGCCAACTGCTCCCGGCGCCGCCGACCAGACCGGCGCATGCACGGACCGGACCCGGACCGGCCATGCCCTCGAATAATCCCTTAGCGCAGGACGGGCGCCGGCGAAATCACCGAAACGCCGGATCCCCCGCCTTGTCCCGAGCGCCCAGCCGGGCGACCTCGCGACCGAGCCGAACCCCGACAACCGCCGCGTGGCGCCGCCTGCCCCGCCTTGCGTCCGGCCATCTCCTTCCGGGAGACTGCGCGCGCCACCGCCCGGACCGACGCCCCGCGGTCAAGCACCGATCGGCTGCCCGAAGCGGGTCCGCGCCCCGGCACGTGCGACGCGAAGCCTTTGTTTTGCAGGTTTATGGCAAAGCTGCGGCGTCGGGCGGACGGCCGTTCCGTCACCGGGCTATCCGCCGACCGGCCGTGGGAATTTGGCCACGGGCGATGGGCAACGGCTCACGGCGCGTTGGCGACCCGGTTCTGGAAATAGCGGTCGATGGCGGACATCAGCGCCGAGGTCGTCTTTTCGCGCCAGTCGGCCGACATCAGCAGCTGCTCGTCGTCCTTGTTGGTCAGAAAGCCGAGTTCGACCAAGGCCGAAGGCACGTCATGCGCCTTGAGTACACGGAAATTGGCCGAACGATGCGGCTGGACCTTGACCAGACGCCCGACCGCACCGAGGTCCTCGACCAGGTTGCGGGCCAGCACATGGCTGAAGCGCTTGGTCTCGCGCAGGATCAGATCGATCAGAATGTCCGCGACCGCGCTGGGCGCCTCGTCCGGCACCACACCTGCAAGCGCATCGGAGGCGTTTTCCTTCGCCGCGAGGGCCGCGGCGGCCGAATCGGACGCCCGATCGTCGAGGGTGTAGACGGTGGCACCGCGCACCAGACGGTCATATTCGGCATCGGCATGGATCGACAGGAACAGATCCGCATGATGCTGGCGTGCGATGCGAACGCGCTCGCCGAGCGGCACGAAGGTGTCTTCGCGCCGGGTCATATGCACCTCGTAACGTCCGGTCGACACCAGCTTCTTTTCCAGAAGGCGTGCGATATCCAGCACGACACCCTTTTCGACCGTGCCGGTCGCCGGACTGCGGGTCCCGACATCGATGCCGCCATGGCCCGCATCGATGACAACGACGGGCTTGACCTTCTGCGCGCGGGTCGGCTCGCGATCACCTTTCGCCAGCACGCCGGTGCCCTCGCTCAGGGCCGGCGGCCGGGTCTGGCGGACATGCGCGGCCATGAAGGCCTCGCGGGAGGTTTCGCGCAGCACGAGGACGAGGCGGGCCGGGCCGCCATTCTCGCCGCGCTCGATCGCGGCCCGCTCGATCGCCAGAGGCCCGTTGGCATCGAACACCAACCGCGATCGACCGGCCATGAACAACCCCCAGCGCCAGCTCGCGATCGCCCCGCCGCCGGCGCGCCCGGCCTCCTGCGGGAGATCGAACCGGACCTCGGGCATGTCGATGACGATACGGTAGGGATCAGCCAGACCGAAGCTGTCGATCGCCACCGGCCGCGACAGGTCGATCGTGAACCGGGTCCGTTCGTGATCGACGGCGATCGATGGATGGCTGGCGACGGCCGGAGGGCCGCCCGCGTCACCCGGCGGCTCGCCGGCAGCCGGAGCGTCGACAGCCGGCGCCGCCATGGCGGGCGCACCGGCCGACGTCCGGCCGGCCACACCCAGGCTCATCGATTCCCGGCCGCCGCCCGCCCCCGTCGCGATCGCATCGAGACGCGCATTGCCGGTCGTCGCCGGCGCATAGGCCATGGGCTCGCCGAGAGTAGCCGTTGCGGCGCCGCCGATCGCGGTGAGCGGATCGATTGACCCGCGGGTCGGCACGGCGGCGAGCGGCAAAGCCGGGCTGCCGCCCGCCCGCCGACCGGGCAGCGCCGCCCCTGTAGCCCCGGTCGCCCCGGCCGCCCCGGCCGTCAAGGCCGGCTCGGGAGGGACGGCTCCGGTCGTCGACGGGTCGGTCCGCTGCGGGGGCGGCCCCTTCGCGGGCGCAGCGACGCGGCGGGACGGCGCGGTCTGGCCGGACCGCGGCTTCGCGGCGCGGTGGGCCACGCTCGGCTTGCCGCCGGATTTGCTGCCGGACGCCGCCGGCGGGACGATGCTGAGCGGCCGTGACGGCTCCGCGCGCGCGCCGGCCAGCCCTGCGAGCAGCATGGCGAAGCCCGAACAGGCCAGCAGGGTCCAAAAGGCGATCCGTCGCGCCACGCTCATGTCCGATACGGTTTCAACCGTTGGAACCGACCTCGCCCGCCTCGGTGCCGATCGGCACACGGGAACGAAGAAGACACCGTAATAAAGCATGAACCATGACCGGTTAAGAGGCGGTAACCCTGTCGCCTTTCCGGGCGCCGGCACGGGGTTCAATCCGATTGGCGCCTTTTCGGGCATGCGGCACCATGACAGCCTTGGATCCGCCGCTTGACAGCCGCCGTCGTCCGGGCGAAAGCCGTCCGATCGGTTGCCGAACGCCATATTGTCGTGCGTCCGCATCCGGTGTCACACTGGGCGACAAAGGGAGAAAACTCCCGGCCGTCCGGGCAATTCCGGGATGGCAGCACGAACCGTGGGAGTTCTCATGTTTCACTCGCCGCCCCCGTCCTCGCCGGCCGTCCTGCGTCGCGCCAGTGCCATCCTGTTGGCTGCGCTTGTGGTCGGATCGAGCCGCCCTGCCGCCGCCGAGACGGCCGACGACATCGTCCGCAGCTGGCTCGAGACGCTGCGTGCGACCGGATTGACGGTCGAGACCGGCGCCATCACCTATCAGCCGGGCGCCGACACCGTCGAAGTGCGCGACCTGAAAGTGACCACGCGCAGCATCGGTGCGCTGCCGTCCCTGGTTCAGCGCACGCCGAGCGTGTTCTTCGCCGGCCTGGCCAAAAGTCCGGACGGCGTCATCTCGGCCAAATCGATCGTGGTCGCCGCGTCGGCCGGTCAGTCCGAGGACGGGCGCATCTCGATCGCCATCGGTGGTCTCGACGCGGCCGACGTGGTGATGCCGAAATCGCCGGAGGTCAGCTACGACCCGAACCGGCCATTCTCCAATCAGTTGCTCTACCTAAGGGCACTGCTCGGCGCCCGAGCCTCGACCGCGCGGATCGGACGCTTCGACATGACCATGACCCCGAAGGAGGGGCAGTCGGTCTCGATCAGCTATGACGGGCTCACTCTGATCGGCCTCGCCGACGGAAAGATCGAGCGTGCGACCTCGGGCGCCGGCCGGATCACGTCGACTGTCCGGGATGCGAAATCGGGCGCACCGGTCGAAATCGACATCCGCATCGGGTCCGCTCAGATCTCTGGTTACGATTTCGGGGCCTACCTGCACATCGTCGACGATGCGGCCTATGTGAACGGACGCGGCGACGGCGTCTGGCGCCAGCTCCAGGCCTCGGCCACAGCCGAGGGCATCTCGGTGACGGCCGGGCCGGCCGAGTTCTCGATCGCCAAGGCGGAGATCGGCGGCTTCGAGCTGCGCCAGTTCGACACGCCGATCAGCGGCATCCTCGACCAGATCATGGTCGATCCGAAATACTTCGAAAAAGATCCGGCCTCGGCAATGAAGTTCGGGTTGGGCTATCTCGGCGCGTTCCGGATCAAGAGCTACTCGCTCGAGGGCTGGAACATCAAAGCGCAGGACCTTGACCGGTTCCGGATGGCGCGGCTGGCGTTCAAAGATTTCTCGGGCGCCGGCCTCGGCGAGTTCTCGCTGGAGGGCCTCGATGCCGACGGAAAGGGCAACGTCATCCGCGTCGGCAAGTTCTCCTTCGGCGACCTGGTCTTTCCGCCGCGCGCCGCGTTCGAGGAGGCGTTCTCGGCCGCCACGACCGGCGGTCAGGTCGATCCCCAGTCGGTGATTCCAACGCTCGGCTTCGTCCGGCTGGACAATGTCGAGGTCAGCCCGGCCCGAAAGGAACGGATCGCGCTCGGCAGCTACGCTCTCGATCTGGCCGGCTACGTCAAGGCGATCCCGACCTCGGTGCGCATGACGCTGAAGAACCTGACCGTTCCGGCCTCCTATGTCGAGGACCGAAAGGGTCGCGAAGCTCTCGTCGCGCTCGGCTACGACCGGATCGACCTGTCCGGCGAGATCGATGCCCGCTGGGATGAGGCGAGCACCGACCTGACACTGAACACAGCGCGCCTTTCGATGACCGGTGCCGGCAGCCTGTTCGCCACCCTCGCGCTCGGCAATCTGCCGCGCGCGGTCTTCGAGGATCCCAAGACCGCGCAGCAATATCTCGTCGGCCTGCTGCTCAAGACGGTGAGCTTCGGCTACACGGACGACTCGCTGGCGGATCGCGGTTTGAAATTCGCTGCCGCGAAAATGAAGCAATCGCCTGATGTGTTGCGCAATCAGGCCCTCGCCGGCCTGCAGTTCGTTCTTGCCGAAGTCCGCGATCCGGAGCGAAATCGCCGCATGGTCGACGCCGTCACCGCCTTTGTCCGCAATCCGAAATCGTTGACGATCTCGTCGAAGCTGACCGCGGCGCTGCCCATCGTTCAGATCATCGGCACCGCCCAGGCGCGGCCGCAGAGTCTGCCCGACCTCCTGATGCTCGACGCCGAGGCGAACCAGTAGAACCGCCGGCGTTCTCCGATCCGGCGAACCCGGTGCCCCTGACTTGGGGCATCGGGCGTCTGCCCACCCCTTCTTCTTTCTTCCTTCCTCCTTCCTCCGCCGGTCGCGACCGATCGGCCTACCCAACGGGACCACGCTCCATGACCAAGCTTGCCTTCCGCCCGAGCCTTGCCGCCACGCTGCTCGGCGGTGTCATTCTGTTCGCGCCTGCTGCGGCCGATGCCCAGTCCCTGCGCGACCGGGTCATCGCGGACATCGACGGCGTCCTGAAGAAGGGTGGCGCCAAGTCGGTGAGCCATGGCGACGTGAGCGGCGACGACAGCAATTTCACCGTCAAGGACTACAAGATCGTCCGGGAAGGCGACGGCACCGAAAAGGTGTTCACCGCACCGACCACGACCTTCTCGAATGTCGCCGCGAACGCGTCCGGCGGCTACACCATCGGCTCGATCGCGATCCAGCAGATCACCGGCAAGGATGACGAGAGCACGCTGACGGTCGGTTCGATGAACATCACGGCCTATTCCAGCGCCACCGCAGGCGCAACGCAGCTCTCGCCGTTCGCCGAAAAGGTCGGCAGCCTGAAGATGTCCGACATCACCTATTCGGAACCGAACACCAAATTCTCGGTCGCCTCGATCTCGGCGAGCGTCGATCCGGCCAATCCGAACAAGGGCTCGGCCTCGGTCTCGAAGATCGTGGTGCCGGTCGATGCCGCCAATCCGGAAATGAAGGACATCGTGGCGCTCGGCTACAAGGAGATCGCGGTCGATGTCGATTCCGACGCGGTCTGGGACGAAAAGGCCCAGCGCCTGTCGCTCGACCGCCTGACCATCGCGGCCAAGGACATGGGCACGCTGAACCTTTCGTTCGCCTTCGGCAACGTATCCCAGGACGCCCTCAAGCAGTTGCAGGCGTCCAAGGACGATGCCAACGCCCAGCTGACCGTGCTGCAAAGCTTCACCATCGAACAGATCGCGCTGCGCTTCGACAATGCCTCGATCGTCGACCGCATGCTCGACGCCCAGGCCAAGGCGCAGAACACCAAGCGTGATCAGTATGTCGTCGGCCTGTCCGCCATGGTCCCGCTGATGATCGCCTCGATGAACAACAAGCCCTTCGAGAAGAAGGTCTCGGACGCCGTCGCCGCCTTCCTGAAGGCACCGAAGTCGATCGCGATCATCGCCAAGCCGGCCCAGCCCGTGCCGGTCGCCCAGGTGGTCGGCACCGCCATGGTCGCCCCGCAGACGATCCCGTCCGTGCTCGCCGTGGATGTCCTTGCTAACAAGTGATCTTCCCGCGCCAGCATTGACCGACGGCCGGGCCGGTATGCGCCGCCCGGCCGTTCAACTGGCTTCCGGTGCGGCGACCGACCGCCATCACCGGAAACCGGGCCGGCGGCAGGGACCTGCCGAGACCGACGGCCCCACCGCCCTCGCCCGACATCCGATCCTGCCAAGCGGCACCGTCAGCGCGCCGGCGGGCGGCGGTTCGGCCGGCAGAGCACACGCATTTCGTGCAGCGCGCGCCGTCGAATGCGCCCATTGTGGGGCATTTGGACACGACTCGGTAAGGATTTGCGGTGGACTGTGGCGTTAACCATGTTGCAAGGGTGATTCGAGGCGCTAAGGTTCGGGTCGCGAGCGACGAATGAGTGCTCGTCAAGGCCTTGCCGTGGCACCGGATCTGGCTAAAAGACTTACAGGTCGGCACCGCGCGGGCCAATCGCACGCTTGGCGTGCGGTCGCGATGAGGGAGTTCTACTGCATGCGGCCTGTCCGCCTCGTCCTGGTCGGTCTCGGTCTCGCTTCGGTAGCGGGGATCGGGACGGCCTGGATTGTTGGCGGAAACAGCGAGGACGCGCCGATGCGCGCCGCCGTGGCCCGCGCCGAGGTCGAGGTGGAGCCCTTCAGCGTCGACCCGCTCGACACCGATCAGGCCGAACCGAAGACCACCGCATCGTTCGTTGCGGAAGCCGTGCCGGCCACCGCCCGGAAGTCGATCGCCTCCGGCAAGGTCGACCGGCTGCCGGTGGCGCCCGGGCGCGATCGGTCGGTCGCCGCCTCGGCGGTGAAGCCGGCCGGCAAGGGACTGGTGATCACGACCAGTTCGCTGAGGACCGGCGAGACCGTCGCGATGCCGGTCCTGGCCTATGCGGATTTCGGCGAGCAGTCCTCCCCGTTCGACCGGCTGATCGTGCCGGCACGGCCCGGCATCCAGCAGATGCCGAAACCGAAGCCCGCCATCCTGCCGCCGCCGGTCGCCGAGGAAGACGAAGACGCACCCGAGTTCCTGCCGCTACCGATCCGCAAGCCGAAGGTCGCGGCAGTCGACCCCGCACCGGCCGTGATCCCGGTTCCCCTGCCGTTGCCGAAGCCCCATGTGGCGGCGTCCGCCCCTGCCGTTGCGGCGTCCGCGACCGCGACGACGGCACCGGGCGCCATCATGCCGCGGCGCGGACCGCTCAACGCGCCCGAGGTCGCCGCGCCGGCTCCGCCCCCTCCCTCCCGGCCAAACTCGATCCTCGCACTGCTCACGTCGGCGACGAGTTCGACGCCCAAGCCGGAAGTGCCATCCGCGACCCCGCCGGTCATCACCCGCACCCCGTTCGGCGTGCCCTACGTCCTGCAGACCGAGTCCGTCGATACCGCATGCCTGCGGCCCGAACTGATCGAAGTGCTGCGCAAGATCGAGAGCCACTACGGCAAGAAGGTCGTGATCACATCCGGCTATCGCGACCACGGCCGCCCGGGCTCGCTGCACCGGCGCTGCGCCGCCGCCGACATCGTCATCCCGGGCGTCTCGGCCCAGTCGCTGACCAGCTTCGCCCGCACCGTGCCGGGCGTCGGCGGCGTCGGGCAGTATTGCCACCAGTCGCTGGTCCATGTCGACGTGGGCACGCCGCGCGACTGGAAATACGGCTGCGGCAGCTATTTCGCCATGCGCGACGGCTCGTCGAGCTGGGGCCGCGTCCCGCGCGAGGACTGACCGGCCCGCCGCCCCCGCGCTCAGAGCTTGGTGCGCTTGAAGATCGTCTCCGGCAGGGCCCGGATGATCGCCATGACCAGCGCCCAGACCGGCTTCACATAGATCACGTCGCGCGGCCGCGTCTCGGCCGCCCGGAAGATGGCGTCGCCGACCGCCTGCGGCTCGGCGGTCAGCCGCGCCGGCAGTTTCATGCCGGCGGTCATGCGGGTGCGGATGAAGCCCGGCTTGACGGTGACGACATGCAGCCCCCGCTTGGCGACCCGGTTGCGCAGGCCGGACAGGAAGGCCGTGAAGCCGGCCTTGGCAGCGCCGTAGACGTAGTTCGAGGCCCGTCCGCGCTCGCCCGCCACCGAACTGACGCCGACCAGCGTGCCGTGGCCGCGCGCGAGAAAGCGTTCGGCGAAGAGGCCGAGCAGCAGGGCCGGCCCCTCGAAATTGCTGCGCATCACCGTCGTCGCATGGACCGGATCGGTCTCGGCGCGCGCCTGCTCGCCGAGCAGGCCGACCACCGAGACGACCGTGTCGGGCAGTGCCGGCAGGGTGTCCGCGAAGGCCGGGAAGGCGTCCGTGTCCAGGATGTCGATCCGGTGGGTCGTCACCGCCATGCCGGTGCGGGTCGCGATATCGGCGGCCTCGCGCTCGAGGCCCGGGCCGTCGCGACCGGCCAGTTGCACGCACCAGCCGGCGGTCGCATAGGCGAGCGCGACGGCGCGGCCGACATCGGAGGTGCCGCCGACGACGAGGACGGTCTTCATTTCGGTCACAGTCCGATCCTTCTGGAGAGGCGCGAGGCGAGCCGGCCTTCGAGCCCGTAGCGGCGGCGGATGTCGCGGAAGCGGGCGAGGCCCGGATAGCCGGCCTCGAAGGTCGAGCGCGTCTGGCGCGCATCCTTGGCGAGGTAGAGACGCCCGCCGGCCGCCGCGACCAAGCGGTCGCACTCGGCCAGGAAGGCGAGCAGGCCCGGCTCCATCTTCATGTCGAGCGCCAGGGTGTGGCCCTCGAACGGGAAGGACAGGAGCCCACCGCCCCGGCCGAGCCGCTTCAGCACGGCCAGGAACGAGGCGCTGCCGCGTTGGGCGATGCGGTCGAGCAGGTCGGGCAGCAGGTCGGCGGAACGCGCCGCCGGCAGCACGAACTGGTACTGCACGAAGCCGTTGCGGCCGTAGATGCGGTTCCAGTCCGCGACCCCGTCGAGGGGGAAGAAATAGGGCCGCCAGCCGACCAGCCGCTCCGGGCCGGCCTTGGCGGCGCCGAGCCGGAAATAGGCTTCGTTGAAGGCCGCAACCGAGAGCCGATTGAGGGTCAGCGCCGGCAGGTCGAAGGGCACGCCGGGTCCGGCCTTGGCGGCCGGGCCGAAGCGATAGGGGACTTGGGCGCCCCCCAACGCGGCGCGGGTGGCGTGCTCGCCGAGATAGACCAGCGACCGGCCGAGGGCGGCACCGCGCGCCAGCCCGTCGATCCAGGCGACCGAATAGGTCGCGTCCTGCGCCGCGTCGAGCAGGCGCACCGTGTCGGCCACGGTCTCGGCGACCAGGGTGCGCTGGCGGATCCAGCCGGTCTCGACCGGGATCAGCCGGATCGTCGCGGCGAGGATGTAGCCAGTCAGCCCCATGCCGCCGATGGTGGCGTGGAACAGCTCGGCATTTTGCTCGCGCGAGCAGGAAAGCCGGGTGCCGTCCGGCAGCATCAGGTCGAGTGCGGCGACATGGTCGCCGAAACCGCCGTCGCGGTGATGGTTCTTGCCGTGCACGTCGGCCGCGATCATGCCGCCGACCGTGACGAACTGGGTGCCCGGCACCACGGCCGGGAAGAAGCCGCGCGGCAGGAAGGCCGCCACGATCTCGGCGAGCGTGACGCCGGCTTCCACGGTGAGCCAGCCGGTCGCGGGATCGAAGGCACGCATGCGGCCGAGGCCGAGCAGCGAGACCGTCGTCTCCTCGCCGATCGCCGCATCGCCATAGGCCCGGCCGTTGCCGCGCGCGATAGCCCCCGTCCGCCCGGCGACCATGGCGGCCGCCGCCTGCGCCGAGGCCGGCTGCAGGAGGTCCGTGGCGGCGACCGGATAGCGTCCCCAGCCCGACAGTTCGACGCTCACGGCCGCACCCTGCCCTTCTTTCCCGGTCCCGCCGCCGCTCAGAGCGCGGCGAGGATGCACGCGCCCGAGAAGGCGGCCGCCGCCCAGCTGTTGCGGTCGCGGATGGCGAAGACAATCGGGTCGTCGTCGAGATCGCCGCGCCCGGCCATCATCAGCACCCGGCCGATCCAGTAGAGCAGGATCGGGCAGATCAGCCACAGGATCTGCGGATGGGTGTAGAGGCCGGCCACCGTCGGGGTCGAGACGTAGAAGGCGAAGATGGTGACGGCATTCATGCCGGCCGCCGCCGCCAGCGCCAGCACGATCGCCCGGTCGGCGACCCGGTAGCCGCGATTGGCCGACTGGTCGAAGCCGCGCGCCATCAGCACCGACAGCTCGACATGGCGCTTCACCAGGGCGAGCGCGGTGAAGAACAGGATCGAGAAGGCGAACAGCCATTCCGACACGAAGACCCCGATCGCCACCGCGCCGGCGAAGACGCGCAGGCCGTAGAGCCCGGCCAGCACGATCACGTCGGCCATCAGCTTGCGCTTGAGGACGAAGGAATAGGCGAGCGTGGAGAGATAGTAGAGCGCCAGGATCATCAGGAAGACCGGCGAGACCATGAGCGCCAGCCCGGCCGAGACGGCGAGCAGCACGGCGGCCGCAATCGCGCCCTCCGCGATGGTGATGCGGCCGGCGGCGAGCGGCCGGTTGCGCTTGGTCGGGTGCGCCCGGTCGGCCTTCAGGTCGACCATGTCGTTGACCAGATAAACGGAAGAGGCGCAGAGCGAGAAGGCCGCGAAGGCGATCAGCGCCGCGCCGAGATCGGCGAGACCGAAATGGTGTGCGGTGATCAGCGGCACGAAGACCAGCAGGTTCTTCGACCACTGGTGCACCCGGATCGCCTTGGCCCAGACGCGCAGACTGGCCGGCTCGGCCGACAGCTCGACCCAATCGGGCTTCAGCGCAGCCAGCCGCGCCTTGACGGTGGCGACCAGGCGGATGCCATAGGCCCGCCGCGCCTTGCGCCAGACCGGCAGGTCGGCCGCGTCGTTGCCGACATAGTCGAAGCCCTGCTCGCCGAATTCGGCGGCGAGCTTGTCGGCCTTGGCGTCGCCGGACAGGTTGGTGCGGCCGTCCGAGGCGTAGAAGCCGTCGAACAGGCCGAGCTCGGTCATGATCTTCTCGGCATGCAGCCGGTCGCCGGCGGTGGCGAGATAGACCGGCCGGCCCTCGGCGCGCGCGCTGCGGACGAGGTCGAGCACGGCCGGATCGTAGGGCAACGTCTCGTAGGCGAGCCCGGAGCGCTCGGCGAGGAAGCGCTTCAGCGCAGCCTTTCCGGCGGCGAGGCTCTGCGCGACCGCCAGGACATGGCGCGTGCCGAGCCCGACCGTATCGAGGAAGGCCTCGTAAAGCAGATCGGTGCGGATCAGGGTTCCGTCGACGTCGACGACCAGGGGGACGGAAGACGCGGAAGCACTCAAGGCAACACCCACTCGTCTCAAAAAGACGAGGCGACGCTAGCCCGGAAAGGTGAATCGCCCGTTTGGACGGGCCGGAAAAACCGCGCGCGGGGTTAAGGATACCGCACGCGGTTAATCAATGCTGGACGCCGTCGTCAGGCCGACGGCAGGTTCAGGCGCAGATGCAGTTCGCGCAGCTGCTTCGGCGTCGCCTCGGACGGCGCGCCCATGAGCAGGTCCTCGGCGCGCTGGTTCATCGGGAACAGCGTGATCTCGCGCAGGTTCTGCACGCCGCAGAGCAGCATGACGATGCGGTCGATGCCGGCCGCCATGCCGCCATGCGGCGGCGCGCCATACTGGAACGCGCGATACATGCCGCCGAAGCGCTCCTCGACATCGGCCTTGCTCAGGCCGACCATCTCGAAGGCCTTGACCATCAGCTCCGGCGACTGGTTGCGGATCGAGCCCGAGGCGATCTCGAAGCCGTTGCAGACCATGTCGTACTGGAACGCCTTGATGGTCAGCGGGTCGCGCGTTTCCAGCGCCTCCAGCCCGCCCTGCGGCATCGAGAAGGGATTGTGGGCGAACTCGACCTTCTTCTCCTCCTCGTCCCATTCGTAAAACGGGAAGTCGACGATCCAGCAGCACTCGAAGCGCTCGGTATCGGTCAGGTTCAGGTCCGCGCCGACGCGGTTGCGGGCCTCGCCGGCAAATTTGTAGAACTTGTCCGGCTCGCCGGCGACGAAGAAGCAGGCGTCGCCCTCGCCGAGACCGAGCTGCGTGCGGATCGCCTCGGTGCGCTCCGGGCCGATATTCTTAGCGAGCGGACCGGCGCCTTCAAGCGCGCCGTTCTCGGACCGCCAGAAGATGTAGCCCAGCCCCGGCTGGCCCTGGGACTGTGCCCAGCCGTTCATGCGGTCGCAGAAGGCGCGGCTGCCGCCGGTTTTGGCCGGAATCGCCCAGATCTCGACCTTCGGGTTGTCGGCGATCATGCGGGCGAAGACCTTGAAGCCGGAATCCCGGAAATGGTCGGTGACCGCCTGCATCTCGATCGGGTTGCGCAGATCCGGCTTGTCGGAACCATACTTCCGGATCGCCACGTCATAGGGGATGCGCGGGAAGGACTGTGTCACCGGCTTGCCGTCGGCGAAACTCTCGAAGACGCCGCGCAGGATCGGCTCCATCGTCGCCCAGACGTCTTCCTGGGTGACGAAGCTCATCTCCAGGTCGAGCTGGTAGAACTCGCCCGGCAGGCGGTCGGCGCGCGGATCCTCGTCGCGGAAGCAGGGCGCGATCTGGAAATAGCGGTCGAAGCCGGCGACCATGAGCAGCTGCTTGTACTGCTGCGGCGCCTGCGGCAGCGCGAAGAACTTGCCGGCATGAATGCGGCTCGGCACCAGGAAATCGCGCGCGCCTTCCGGGCTGGAAGCGGTCAGGATCGGGGTGGTGTATTCGGTGAAGCCGGCCTCGCCCATGCGACGGCGCATGTCGGCGACGATCTTCGTCCGCTTGACGATATTGGCGTGCAGCGTCTCGCGGCGCAGATCCAGGAAGCGGTACTTGAGCCGGATATCTTCCGGGTAGTCCGGCTCGCCGAAGACCGGCAGCGGCAGGTCGCGGGCGACCGAGAGCACCTCGATCTCGCGCGCATAGACCTCGATCTCGCCGGTCGCGAGGTTCGCGTTGACGGTCTCCGGCGTGCGCGCCTTGACGCTGCCGTCGAGCCGGATGACCCATTCGGCGCGCACCGTCTCGGCCGCCTTGAAGGCCGGGCTGTCCGGGTCGATCACCACTTGGGTGATGCCGTAATGGTCGCGCAGGTCGATGAACAGCACGCCGCCGTGATCGCGCACGCGATGGACCCAGCCCGAGAGCCTGACGGTCGAGCCGACGGCGGCGCGGCCGAGTTGTCCGCAGGTATGGGAGCGATAGCGATGCATGGTGGTCCTGCTTCTGAAAGGCGGGCACGCGCGGCCCGGCGAACTCATCGGGCTGTCTTCTAGCCGCCTTCGCCCTCGATTTGAAGCGAGGACTTGCGCCGCCGCCGCGCTATCCCTTCGCGAACGGGCCAAGGGACAGGGTTCAAGTACCCTTGGGCTCGGTGCGGCCCGAAACGGCTCCTTGCGCGCGGCCGGATTGCGGGCCGGACGGAGGCGCCATCGCCCCCTCTGCGCGGCCTTCCAAGCACGGGGACGTGCAGCGGGAAGAAACTCTCCCGGACCTCGGTACACCCCTGACGATGACATAAATTGCGCAGTTTTCGTTATCGACCTATCCTGTCAGCCCAGAAGGAGGACCCGACCATGAACGTATCTCTTGGCGAGCGCTGGGAGCAGTTCGTCGACCAAACCGTCAAGGCCGGCCGCTACGGGTCGGCCAGCGAGGTCGTCCGCGAGGGACTTCGACTGGTCGAAGAGCGCGAGGCCAGGCTCAGCGCCCTGCGCGCCACCCTGCAGACCTCGATCGCGGCCGGCGGAGAAGCGACCGATGCCGACATCGATGCCGCCCTGGACGCCAGGGCCGCCGAATTGGCCAAGCAAGGATACTGAGCGTGCCACGGCTCAAATATCTGCCGTCGGCGAAGACAGCAGTCCGACACGATTCGCAGTAAAAAACCAGAATCAAGAATATAAGTATCTATGATTGACGTCAACCGCTATGGGTTATTCTGCCTTCGCATTCTTGCGATGATTTCATTCCAATATCGTATAAGTACAAAATGCTCTTGCCGCGTGACCCAAATGATATTGTTTTCGCTGACCGGATCACCTCCCAAAATCAAGGGTGTGATGTGATGCCTGATCTTGCTGAATCGATCGGTTGATCGCCCGTTCGTTGCGCTCCCGCTCATTGGTCACTCGAAATGTTTGACAGAAAAGCTCCGAACGTGTCTCCCAGGTGTTCGATCATATCAAGAGCCATTCCGATCAAGGGAATGCGAACGAAGCGCACGACGGGTTCGCGGAAGTCGAAGCCGTAGCCATCGTTGCCGCCGTTCGTTCCGAACAACAGGATTCCCGGCGCGTAGATGTGGCTTTCGCATTCGCTATTGAACTGTCTGAGTTCGTCGATGCGCCAGAAATCGACATAGGCATCGCCGACAAAGCCCATGCCACCATTGGATTGCCGAACGAAATCCAGATACTCGCCCGGCAGTGCAATGCCCAACCTGGATTGTTCGATTTCAACGACATCCGACGTCGCGCCGGGATTTCCGTGCCAGTTCCGGAACCACTGGGAGAGGTCGACCATATCCATCCCGCCTTGCGTTGGTCCGGCGGATTCGACCACAAGGCGGCATCGATTTGAAGCGAGGACTTGCGCCGCCGCCGCGCTATCCCTTCCGGAACGGGTAGAGGAACTGGGCCCAGTAGCCCTTGGGCACGGGGTGGCCGGAAATGCCGTAGCCTTCGGGCCAGCGGTTTTCGGGCATGTGGTGGGTGCCGAACAGGCGGTCGAGCAGCGGGAAGTGGATGGCGAAGTTCACGTCGATCGCCTCGCGCTCGATGCCGTGATGCCAGTGGTGGAAGCGCGGCACCACGAAGATCTCCTCCAGAACGCCGAAGCGGCCGCGGATATTGGCGTGGATGAAGGCCGAATAGATGTAGACGATCAGGAGATAGGCCTGCAGCGCGCTCTCCGAGAAGCCGAGCACGAACATCGGCAGCGCGGTCAGGCTGCGCAGGGCAATGATCTCCAGGAAGTGCATACGCGCCGAGGCGAGCCAGTCCATCGACTTGGCCGAATGGTGGACGGCGTGGAAGCGCCACAGGAACGGCACGCGGTGGAAGGCCCGGTGCACCCAGTATTGGGCGAAATCGGTCAGCACCATGATGGCGACCACCTGGACGAGCCAGGGCAGCGCACCGACGGCGGCGCGGAAGGCCGACCAGTCGCCGGTGACCGCGATCACCGCCTTGGACGGCGCCAGGGTCAGGAAGGTCAGCACCTGCACGAAGAGCGAGCTGACCAGATAGTAGAAGATGTCCTCGCGCCATTCCTCGCGGAACAGGACCTGTTCGGGCCGGAGCGCCAGGAAGCGTTCCAGCGGCACGAACAGGAAGCCCATGAAGAGCACGTTGAGGACGAAGAAATCGACCCCGAGGAACAGGCCGCCCGGCGTCGACGCGCTGGCCGGCTCGCCCGGCACGGCGCCCAGAATGGTCGCCGCCAGCGTCACCGTCATGCCGGCGAAGCCGAGGATCTTCTCCGGCCGCAGCACCAGGCTCAAGATCGACAGCAGATAGGCGGCGATCACCACCGCCCAGAGCACGGGGCGGAACAGCGCGTGGTCGCGCAGGAGCGAGAGTTCCGGCACGCCGAGCCAGCCGGGATGCTTCAGGACCAGCACCAGGAGCAGGCCGGTCGCCCCGGCCAGGAGTGCCAGCGTGCCGGCGATCCATCCCGTGCCGAAGCCGCGCGCCTCGCGCGGCGCCTCCAATTCGGCACGCAGCTTCATCCGGATCGCATGCAACATGTGGGAGCCCCCCGACCTTCGACGGGGGGCACCCTGGCACGCCCGCGTTTCGGCAGGATGTGGCCGATGTTTCAGCAAGATTTCGTCGCGATCCTTGTTGTCCGTGAGGTTCCGGGTTGCGCCAATGCCCCACGACAAGCGCGGAACGACGCGCTATAGAGCCGACATGACCATGATTACCGAGACCGCCGCCCTCGCCGATGCCTGCCGCACCCTGGCCGGCCACCCCTATGTCGCCGTGGATACGGAATTCCTCCGCGAAACCACGTACTGGCCGAAGCTCTGCCTGGTCCAGCTGGCCGGGCCGGATCTCGCCGTGGTGGTCGATCCGCTGGCGCCCGGTCTCGACCTGTCGCCCTTTCTGGACCTGATGCGCGACGAGCGCGTCGTCAAGGTGTTCCATGCCGGCCGGCAGGACATCGAGATCGTGTTCAATCTCGGCGGCTTCATCCCGGCGCCGGTCTTCGACACGCAGGTCGCCGCGATGGTCTGCGGCTTCGGCGATTCGATCTCCTACGATCAGCTGGTCAACCGCGTCAGCGGCCACCAGATCGACAAGTCGTCGCGCTTCACCGATTGGAGCCGCCGGCCGCTGTCCGAGCGCCAGCTCGATTACGCGCTGTCCGACGTGACGCATCTGCGCGAGGTCTACCACTATCTCAGCGCCAGCCTGGCCGAGCAGGACCGGCAAGATTGGGTCGCCGAAGAGATGAAGGTGCTGACCTCGATCGGCACCTACGACCTGCGCCCAGAGGACGCCTGGGAGCGGCTCAAGATCCGCGTGAAGAAACCGGTCGAACTGGCCATTCTGAAAGAGCTTGCCGCCTGGCGCGAGCGCGAGGCGCGGGCCCGTGACGTGCCGCGCGCGCGCGTGCTCAAGGACGAGGCCATCTACGAGATCGTTGCCGAGCAGCCGGTCGAGCCGTCGCGGCTCGGCAATCTGCGCAGCCTGTCGAAGGGTTACGAGCGCTCGCGCCAGGGCGAGGAGATCGTCGCCGCCGTGAAGCGCGCGCTCGCCACCCCGCGCGACAAGCTGCCGGCGATCCCGCGCGGCAAGCCGATGCCGGACGGCTCGGGCGCGGCAGTTGACCTTCTGAAGGTGCTGCTGAAATTCGTCGCCGAGACCCACGGCGTGGCCGCCAAGGTGATCGCCACGGTGGACGATCTGGAAGCGATCGCGGCCGACGACAATGCCGACGTCGCGGTCCTGAAGGGGTGGCGGCGCGAAATATTCGGCAATGTCGCCTTGAAACTGAAGCGCGGCGAGATCGCGCTGTCCTTTGATGGCCGCAAGGTCATCGCGCTGGAGATCGACGCCCGTCAGGCGACCACCAAGGGACGCCGGATCGGTTGACCCCGGTTCGGGAACGGAGCCGAAGCATGATGCGGAGCCTGGGACTTGCTCTGGCAATGTCGGCGATGGCCGCATCCGGTGCCGCCGCGCAAGGGTCCTGCCGGTTGGTCGACCCCACCGGCTCGCCGCAGGGCACCCCAATCCCCGTTTTGGAAGGTCCCAGGTCTCAACGGATCATCGGCCACGTCCCAAATGGCCACGTCTTCCACTACGCCAGCGTAACCGACGGGCCGAAGCCTGGCTACTTTGTGCCGGCGGTGCCGGTTCACATCGGCAACGTGACGATCTTCGGCATCATCGACCCGGACTATCTGCGCTGCCCGCCATGATATCGCCGCCGTGATGCCTCGGCCTCAACGTTGGGCTCCGTTCAGTTGCAGGGCTTCACGTCGATGAAGGTCAGTTCGGTCATGCGGCCGTCGAGGGCGAAATCGCCATAGTCGAGGCGCAGGCGGCGGCTGATGCCGTTCTCGTAGAGTTGGAACGACAGTTGGTATTCGGGCGTGTCCTCGCCCTTCTCCCGCTTGGCCGGATCGAAATACGAGATGGTCATCGGCCAGCGCTTGACCGCGGCCAATTCGGGCCGGTCGGCGGCCTTCTCCTCGCCGGCCTCGCCCGGGCCCTCGATCGGCTTGCCGATCACCGCCGCAGTATCGTAGATGCGCTCGCCGCCGTCCGAGCCGTCATAGAGGCGGATCTGGTCGAAGCTCTTGCCGGCCTTGGCGGCGTCGATCAGGTCGGCCATGTGCTGGGTCGGGAAGCGAGCCTCCGCCGGCAGCGGCACCTTGCGCTCGGCGGGCCGCACGATGCTGGCGACGGATCCGGTTTCGGTCCGCTTGGCCGAGCCCTTCGATTCGTCCGTCATGGTCTGTTCGATGAAGTTCTGCGACAGGAAATCGAACAGCTTGCCGTCCGCATCCTCGAAGGACGAGGTGCGCATGTCGGTGACGCGCGACTTGCCGTCGGTATTTTCCAGGCGCGTGACCAGCCGGAACTGCGTGGCGTAGCCGTCGCAGACCGAGCCGACGAACTCGTAGACCAGCCGTCCTGTGACGCCGCCGATCTCCGACTTGTCTGTGCGCTTGGCGAGCTTCAGGTCATAGACCGCCCGATGAGACTTGAGGCCGGTGATCGTCGCGCTCGCCGCACCGGCTGGGCCAGGCGCCAGGATGACGGCCGCCGACAGGAGGATCGCGGTGGAGCGGATCATGGATTTCCTCGTCTGATGTCGGTCCCATCAGCACGCCAAATTCGGCGAAAACGGGACCTGCCTGGGCTCGACCGCAGCCGCCGCGGGTGGATGCGACCTTGCTATCCGGTTTTGCCCGAACCGGCCAGCGGGCGCCGCCGGGACAACCCTCATTTTGGTGTGCCCGTCTCGACAGCGATCCCGGCATGGCCCGGGCGGTCCGAGGGTCGAGGACAACGCCGCACCGGCTGGCAGCCCAGATGTCCGCCGGCCTGCGGAGGGGACGCGCAATCGGAAGCCCCTTTCCGAGTGTCCGGACTGCGCCCCGCGATGTTGCCAAGCGGGCCGATTTCGGCCATGGGAACGGCTCCATCCTCCAAGCCGGACGACAGCACCATGAGCCAGACCGAACAGCGCCTCGCCGAACTCGGCATCACCCTGCCGACCCCGAGCAAGCCGGCCGCCAACTACATCCCGGCCGTGAAGACCGGCAATCTCCTGTTCGTCTCCGGCCAGATCCCGATGGGTCCGAACGGTGTGGAATATGTCGGCCAGCTCGGCGCCGATACGGATATCGACACCGGCCGCGCCGCCGCGCGCCTGTGCGCCATCAACCTGCTCGCCCAGGTCAAGGCGCATGCCGGCGATCTCGATTCCGTTCGCTGCGTCAAGCTGACCGGCTTCGTCAATTCCGCCAGCGGCTTCGGCGACCAGCCGAAGGTCGTCAACGGTGCCTCCGACCTCATCGTCGAGGTGCTCGGCGAGCGCGGTCGGCATTCGCGTTCCGCGGTCGGCGTCGCCGGCTTGCCCTTCGGCGTCGCCGTCGAAGTCGAAGGCATCTTCGAGATCGCCTGACCCGGAGTGTTCCGATGGATCTCGGCTTCCTCCTACGCCGCCCGGTGGCCCACCGCGGCTACCACGACATCAAGGCGGGCCGGGTCGAGAACACCCTGACGGCGGTTCGTGCCGCCGTCGAGCGCGATTTCGCCATCGAAGTCGACGTCCAACTGACCGGCGACGGGGAGGCCGTGGTTTTCCACGACTTCACCCTCGACCGGCTGACCACCGGCCAGGGCCGGCTCGACCGCAAGACGCTGGCCGAGATCAAGTCCGCGCCGTTCCGCGTCTCCGACGACCGGGTGCCGACGCTCGCCGAACTGCTCGACACCGTGGCCGGCCGGGTCGGCCTGGTCATCGAGATCAAGAGCGATTTCAACCGGCCGGCCGATTTGCGGCTGGTCCGGCGCACCGTCGCGGGTCTCAAGGGCTATCGCGGCCCGGTCGCGGTGAAGTCCTTCGATCCCGACATGGTCGCCGAGGTCGGCCGCCTGGCGCCCGACCTGCCGCGCGGGATCGTCGCCGACGATGCCCGCGATCCCGACCACTACGGCCGGCTTGGCGCGCTGGCGCGATTCTCCCTGCGCCACCTCCTTCACATGCCGCGGACCAAACCCCATTTCATCTCCTACGGGGTCAAGTATCTGCCGGCGCTGGGACCGACTTTCGCGCGAAAAGTGATGGGAAAGCCAGTCATCACCTGGACGGTGCGCACCGAGGCCGATCGCGCCGTTGCGTCAGCCTATGCAGACCAGATAGTGTTCGAGGGCTTCGACCCGGACGCGAAGCCGCGCTAGGCGACCAACCTCCGGGTCGGCAGTCCTGGCGATCACGGGTTCGTGATCGACCTGCCATCAGATGAACGATTTCTGAACGTACCGTTCGGACTTGGTTATGAGATGGACGGCTACCGTCTGACCATCGAACGGGGGTCAGAGCCGTCCCCTGAGGGAAGGAAGAGAGCCATGAATACCGCCAGCAAGTTCCTCGCCGCGGCCGTCGCGGCCGCCACCATTGCCACTGCCACGGTCGGCACCACCAGCCAGGCCCAGGCCGGCGGCGGCAACTTCATCGCCGGCCTCGTCGGCGGCGCCATCGTCGGCGGCGCTGTCGTCGCCGCGTCGCGCCCCTACTACTACGGCCCCGGCTACTACTACGGCCCGGCCCCGGCCTATGTCGTGCCGGCCCCGGCCTATGCGCCGTCGTGCCACAAGGTCTGGGCCTACGACGCCTACGGCAACCCCTACAAGACCAAGGTTTGCCACTGATTTCATTCCACGGAGAGCGGATCATCGCCCCCCGAAACGCTCTCCAGGAACGCCAGGCCCGGTCGCAAGACCGGGCCTGTTCGTTTTTTTGGGGGCCGTTCCGGTCGCAAGGCCGGGCATCTTCTTTTCTGACGATCGCTTTGGCAACCGATCCGATCCGCGATTTCTCAGCCCTTCCGCGGCATCGGTCCCCCCTCATCCGCCCTTCGGGCACCTTCTCCCCCCTCCGAGGGGCGAAGGGGAAGGAACCGCGGGATGGAGCGCGGGAGCCTGGTCGGGATGGAGGCTTGGCGCTCATGCCGCGATGTCGGCCGCCCCGTCATCGCCGAGCCGTGAAGCGGAGCGCGCTTTTCGCGCTTGCGGGATCGCGGCCTGGGCCTATCTACTGGGGCCGTATCGCCTTTCCGGATCCCGCCCCATGCCGAAAGCGCCTGCCGAAACCGCCACGCTGCGCGTCGCCGCCGGGATCGCCGAGATCGGGCGGGAGACCTGGGATGCGCTGGCCAATCCCGGCTGGCGGCTGGCGCCGGGCGGTCCGGTACGTCTGGACGGCGTCGCGGAGGCTGTGGCGCCGGCCTACAATCCGTTCCTCGCCTATGATTTCCTCTCGGCCCTGGAGGAATCCGGTTCGGTCTCCGCGCGCGCCGGCTGGACGCCGCGGCATCTCGTGCTGGTGGGGGTCGACGGGGCGACCGCAGCTCTCGCGCCCTGCTACGCCAAGAGCCACAGCCAGGGCGAATATGTCTTCGACCACGCTTGGGCGCAGGCCTATGAGCGGGCCGGTGGGCGCTACTATCCGAAGCTGCAGGTCTCGGTGCCGTTCACCCCGGCGACCGGCCCGCGCCTGCTGGTCCGGCCCGGTGCGAACGCGGCGCGCGACCGGGCGCTGCTGGTCGAGGGGCTCGCCGGATTTGCCCGACAGGCCGGCGCCTCCTCGGTCCACGCGACCTTCCTGCTCGACGACGATGTCGCCGCCTTCGCGTCCGGCGGATGGCTGGCGCGCACCGACCAGCAGTTCCATTGGCCGAATCGCGGCTTTCGCGACTTCGAGGATTTCCTGGACAGCTTCCAGAGCCGCAAGCGCAAGCAGGTCAAGCGCGAGCGGCGCGACGCGCTGGCCAATGGCGTCGAGATCGTCGCCAGGACCGGGGCCGAGATCCAGGAGGCCGACTGGGACGCCTTCTATGCCTTCTATATGGATACCGGCGGCCGCAAATGGGGCCGGCCCTATCTCAACCGCACCGCCTTCGCGCTGATCGGCGAACGGCTCGCCGATGCGGTCCTGCTCGTGCTCGCCACCCGCCACGGCCGGCCGATCGCCGGCGCCCTCAACCTGATCGGGTCGGATGCCCTTTATGGCCGCTATTGGGGGGCGACCGAGGAGCAGCCCTTCCTGCATTTCGAGGTCTGCTACTATCAGGCGATCGACTTTGCCATCCGCCGCGGTCTCGCTCGGGTCGAGGCCGGCGCGCAGGGCGAACACAAGCTCGCCCGCGGCTATCTGCCGACGACGACCCGCTCGGCCCATTTCATCGTCGATCCGGGCCTGCGCCGCGCGGTCGACCGCTACCTGGCCATGGAACGCCAGGAGGTCGCCCAGATCGGCGACATGCTCGCCGCCCACGCGCCCTACCGCCATCCGGACGGCGCCGAGGCCGACGGATTCTGACGACAGACGCCGGCCACGGGCGTCGGCCGCACAAGCCCGCGCCGAGGGCTTTTGGCGACGGGCGGGGCCGAGCGCCTTCCCGGCGGTTGCGGCGGCGTGATTTGTGTTCCCCAGGGAACTGCGGCATATCGGGTTTCCTGAGAGAGGACGTCATGTGATCCCTGGCACCCGGTTCGGGCCTGCGCCCGGCCAGATCCTGCCCCTATCCGATCTGATGCGACGCGGTTGAGCTGGGCTCGTCCGCGAACGCGGACCGATGCGAGCCTCCGATGTCCTCCGATTTCATCAAATACCCGCGCACGCCCCATCTCGTCGGGTCCCGGCTGCAGCCCGGCGACGACCCGTCCGGCCAGATCCCGGTCGGCGACCTGACCGATGGCATCCTCGTGATCGAGGAGAAGATCGACGGCGCCAATGCCGGGATCAGCTTCGACGCCGACGGGCGGCTGATGCTGCAGTCGCGCGGCCATCCGCTTGCCGGCGGCCCGCGCGAGGCGCAGTTCGCGCTCCTCAAGGCCTGGGCGCAGACGATCGAGCCCGACCTGCATGAAGTGCTCGGCCGGCGCTACATCGTCTACGGGGAGTGGTGCTTCGCCAAGCACACGGTCTTCTACGACCGGCTGCCGCACTATTTCCTGGAATTCGACGTGTTCGACCGGGAGACCGGCCGGTTCCTGTCGACACCCGCACGCCGGACCCTGCTCGAGGGACTGCCGATCGTGTCCGTGCCGGTCCTGCATGAGGGCCGGGTCGAGACCCGCAAGGCGCTCGAGGCGCTGATCGCGCCTTCGCTCTACAAGTCGAACGACTGGGAGGCGGCGCTGGCTGCGGCCGCCCGCGAGACCGGCCAGGACCCCGCGCGCGTCGCCCGGGAGACCGACCGGAGCCGTCGCGCGGAAGGGCTCTACGTGAAGCAGGAGCAGGACGGCCGGGTGATCGGCCGGTACAAGTTCGTGCGCGCCGACTTCCTGCAGGCGATCCTGTCGTCCGGCTCGCATTGGGCCGACCGGCCGATCGTCACCAACCGGCTCGCCCCTGGCGTCGACCTGTTCGGGGGGCTGGCATGACCTGGCTGCCGCTGCTCCTGTCCGAGACGCCCGACACCGCCGCGATCGCCGGCGCCTGGCCGGCGGTGGCAGCCATGGCCGCCTGCCCGCAGGACCGGGTCTATCACGCCGAGGGCGATGTCTGGACCCATACCCAAATGGTGGTCGGCGAGCTTCTCGCCGACCCGGCCTATCGCGCCTTCGATCCCGAGACCCGCCAGGCGCTCCTGCTCGCGGCCTGGTTCCACGATGTCGCCAAGCCGGCGACGACCGTGGAGGAATGGGATGGTACCGAGAACCGCATGCGCATCCGTCAGCCCGGCCATGCCCGGCTCGGCGCACGCATGGCCTGGACGGCGCTGTGGCGCGCCGGCCTGCCGCTTCCCTTGCGTGAGCAGGTGCAATGGCTGATCGCCTGGCACCAGAAGCCGTTCCACCTCTGGACCGCAACGGACATGCGCCGAGAGGCGATCACCTTCGCGGCCGTCGGCCATTGGCGCGCGCTCCTCACCCTGGTCCGCGCCGACAATCGCGGCCGCATCGCGCCGAATGCGGACGAAACGACCGAAAAGCTCGACCTCCTGGAGCTCTGGCTCGAGGAGCAGGATCTGCTCGACCACCCCTTCCCCTTCGCCAATGACGAGAGCCGCGTCCGCTTCTTCGCCACACCCAGCCGCGCGCCCGACTATGCGGCGCCCGCGCCGAAAGGCAGCCGGGTCGTCGTCCTGTCCGGCCTGCCGGGGGCCGGCAAGGATACCCACGCCGCGGCCGCCCTGAAGGACCTGCCGCAGGTCTCCCTCGACCGGCTGCGCGGCACGTTGGGGATCGATCCGGAAGACCCGCAGGGCCGCGTCGTGCAGGCCGTCCACGAGGCCGCACGGGTGCACCTGCGTCGGCGCGAGCCCTTCGTGTGGAACGCAACCAACCTGACCCGGCAGTTGCGCACCAAGGTGCTCGGCCTGCTGCTCGACTACGAGGCCGAGATCGCGATCCACGCCTTCGACCGCCCGGAGGCGAAGATTCTCGCTCAGAACCGCGCCCGCGATGCCGTCGTCCCCGACGCCGTGATCCGCCGCCTCGCCGACAAATGGGAACCGCCGAGCCTGATCGAGGCGCACCGGGTAGAGTGGGTGTAGGGTTTGCCGAAAGGCGACCGCCCGACCCTGCCGCCGCTGAGGCGGCAGGGCACCCGCTCGGCGGGATTGACCGCCACCGGCGCCGGCCTTACTCAGCGATGAAACAACACGCCACCCGCACGCCCTGCCCGGAGCCGCCCATGTCCACGGCCTATGACAGCAACAACATCTTCGCCAAGATCCTGCGCGGCGAGATCCCCTGCTTCCGGCTCTACGAGGATGAGCGCACCCTCGCTTTCATGGACATCATGCCGGCGACCGACGGCCATTGCCTGGTCATCCCCAAGACACCCGCGCGCAACATCTTCGACTGCCCGGCCGAGGATCTGGCGGCAGTGACGGCGGTTGTGCAGAAGCTCGCGCTGGCCACCCGCAAGGCCTTCTCGGCCGACGGTGTGACCATCCAGCAGTTCAACGAGGCGGCCGGCGGGCAGGAGGTGTTCCACCTGCATTTCCATGTCATTCCGCGCAAGGAGGGCGAGAAGCTGCGTCCCCTGCCCCGCTCGGTGGCCGACATGGCCGAACTCGGCCGGCAGGCCGACGCCATCCGCGCCGCGCTCTGACGGCATTCGCCTTCACACCGTCTGCGGCCCAGCGGCACCCGAGGCCATGATGTCGGGGTCGCAGACGACGCGACCTACGCCCCGGCCGCCAAGGCGGCCAGGATGACGGCGTCGCCCACGGCGACGCCGGCCAGCACGCTACGGCCGGTGAAATGATAGGCGAGGAATCCGGCCAGGACCGCGCCGAGGCGGACGCCGAGCGGCAGGACGCCGACCGAGCCCATCGGATGGCCGACCAGCAGCGCCACCTGCGCGGCGATGACGGCGGCGGCGACCGCACGCGCCCATTCGAACAGCGGATGGCTGGCAGAGAGCCGCGACCCGATCACGATGCCAGCGAGCCGCAGGCCCGCGATCACTGCCACGCCGGCCACCAGCACGAAGGCGGTCAGCCCGATGTCGCCGGGATGCGCGAAGGCCGGACCGTTCACGGCACCTCCGGCGGCAGGATGCGGCGCCACAGGCGCACCGTCGCGAAGGCCAGCGTGCCGCCGACGAGGCCGACGCCGATCAGGGTGAAATCCTTCAGAACGGGTTCGAGCAGCGGCGCCGCGACGGCCCCGATGGCGATCGCCAGCCAGGGCGTGGCGCTGCGCGCCGAACCGGCCGCATTGAACAGGAGATGCATCGGCAGGATAAAGACCAGGAGCGCCGTTACCAGCGGCGGCAGGGCCGCGGCGGCCTGGTGGCCGATCGCTCCGGCGGCGAGACTGAACGTCATGAAGGCCATCGCGTAGCCGGAGAAGAAGGGCAGACGTGCGGCCTCGGGCAGGAGCGGCAGGCGCTGCTGGGCCATCGACCAGGGCACCGTCGAGATCGCCTGCGCGATCGGCAGGGCGAAACGGCGCCGGTCGCGCGCGCCGAACAGCGGCAGCACCGAGACGACCATCGGCAGAAGCGGGATCGAGGCCAGCAGTACCGAAAGCGCGGTCGGCGCCAGCATGGCACCCTGCGCGATGCCATGGGCGAGCACCACCTGCGCCGACATCCACCAGACCCCGGCGCCGACGATAAGCATCTCGCCGAACGACAGGCCGGCTTCGCGGGCGAGCGTCCCGAAGGCCAGGAAGTTGAGGACCGGCACCAGCGTCGACCCGTCGAGCGTCGCGCGCGCGCCGGCGAGTACCCACTCGGGCAGGGTCGGCGGGCGCGGCGGCGGCCGGACGATTTCGGTCGGCAGTTCGTCGGCTGCAAGGCGCGGCGCGTCGGCCCGCCGCCGAAACCAATCCATGGCTGGCTCAACTCCGCTTGACGCCAGTATCGCCCGTGGCGACGCGGATCGGAAGGCCCCAAGCGCGCATCGGCCGCGGTCCGGCCGGCCTTGCCGGCTTGCGCCGGGCTCGGCACGAACGGGTCCGGCGCGCTGCCCGCGATGCCTCGGACCCTACGGCATGCCGACGAGGCCGGCCCAGAGTCCGAGCAGCACCGCCTCGCCGACGAGCACGGCGACCAGCACGTTGTTGCGCGACGCCTTGTAGGCGGCGAAGCCGGCCGCGACCGACAGGAGCCGCAGCCACATCGGCGCCAGCCCCAGGCTGCCGGACGGCAGGAAGATCAGTTGGGCGATCACCCCGGCGACCAGGGCGGTGGCGACCGACTTCACATAGGTGAAGATCGCGCTGTCGTCGGACAGCCGCCCGGCGAGGACTACGCCAAGGATGCGCCACATGTCGTTGGCGAACCAACCGGCGATCAGAATGAAGAGATAGGGCCACCACCAGGCATCGAACTGGTGATAGGTGGCGGTCAGGAGATTCACGGTCCGACCTCCATCCCGGCATTCTCGGTCGCCGCCGGCACCCGCCGGCGCCGCCCAGCATCGATCCGGCGTCCGACCAGGAAGGCGGCCGTGCCGCCGACGAGGCCCGTCCAGATCAATTCGAAATTCGGCTCCAGCCAGTGCATCGCCGGCCAGGCCGCGACGCCGAAGGCCAGCGCCAGCCGGTCGGAGGCAAGCCGCGCCGCGCCCCAGAGCGAAACGGTGAAATAGAGCGGGGTCAGCAGCGTCAGCCCGGCGGCGAGCAGCGGCGGCAGCGCGCCGGCCAGTTCGTGCGAGACGCCGGCGACGATCATCGCCCCGGAGGTCAACGTGACCGCGAAACCGGCGAAATAGGCGGCCCGCGCCTCGCGCGGCAGGCCGGGCAGCTTGGCCATGCCGAAGACCCAGGCGGTCACGGCCACGAAATGCGACAGGAACAGGAGCGTGAGCTTCGAGGTTCGCTCGGCGCGCATCACGGGCACGATCGACATGACCATCGGCATCAGCCGGAAGGCCGACAGGCTGACGGCGATGAAGGTCGCCGCCAGCGAGGCCCCGGTCTGCACCGCGCCAACCAGCACCACGCAGGACGGCAGCGCCCAGATCCCGCCGGCCATCACGACCGTCTCGACCAGCCCGATCCCCGAGGCGCGGGCCAACCCGGCGAAGCCGACGAAGGAGGCCATCAGGATCATGGCCGGGATCGACAGGAACTGACGCGCGCCGCGCGCGAACCAGCGCGCGGTGGAGACGGTCTCGGCAGGATTGGCAGGATCGGCAGGATCGGCAGGGTTATCCATCGGGCGCCCCGAATTCGGCGCCCCGGACATAAGGGGGATCCGCCCGGCAGGCAACCGGACAGGGCCGCAGGGCACGAATGCGGGAGCCGTCAAGGGCCGCCCGTTCGCAGAGGCACGGCGGTCCGGGACGAACCGGGGTCAGCCCGCCCCGTGGAACACCGCCTCGATATTGTGGCCGTCGGGATCGAGGACGAAGGCCGCGTAGTAGTTCGGGTGGTAATGCGGCCGGAGGCCGGGCGGGCCGTTGTCGATGGCAAGCATGGCCATGGCGGCGCGATGGAAGGCGTCGACAGCCGCTCGGTCCGGAGCCCGGAAGGCGACGTGCAGGCAGCCGGTCAGGGCCTGCCCGGAAGCGATCCAGAAGGACGGCTTGCCGTTCGCACCAAAACCGCAATGCGCCTCCGCGCCGGTCTCCGCCGCCGTCACCTCCATGACGACGCCATAGCCGAGCGGGTCCAGCACGGCCTCGTAGAAGGCGCGCGAGCGGGCAAGGTCGGAGACGGGAACGCCGATATGGTCGAGCATGTCTGAGCACCCAGAGTCAAAATGGGACCTTGCATCAGGCGACCGGCCCGCGCATGCGGGAGACGGTATCGAAGACAACCTGCGACGCACAGCCGGGAATAGCACGGTCCCGTCGGCCTCAGCCGACCCGGCCGGCCCGCGCCAGACCATGGGCGACCAGGCGGTCGATCAGCTCGGCATAGCCGATCCCGCTGGCCGCCATGGCTTTCGGGTACATGCTGATATTGGTGAAGCCCGGGATGGTGTTGAGTTCGTTCACGACGAAGCGGTCGTCGTCCATCAGGAAGAAGTCGGCCCGGGCCATGCCGTCGCAGCCGAGCGCCCGGAAGGCGCGGGCGGCGGTCTCCTTGAGCGCCGCCTCGACCGCATCGGGCAGTTCGACCGGAACCTTCAGCGCCGCGCCGGCCTCGTCGACATATTTGGCGTCGTAGGTATAGAAGCCGTGGCTTTCGGCCGGCACGATCTCGCCCGGCCGGGACACGAACAGGCCGCCGGCCGGGTCTTCCAGAACGGCGAATTCGATCTCGCGCCCCTTGATGAATTCCTCGGCGAGCAGCTTGCGGTCGTGGCGGAAGCCTTCCTCGAGCGCGGCCGCATAGCCGGCCTCGTCGACCACCTTGCTGACGCCGACCGAGGAACCCTGCCGGGCCGGTTTGACGAAGAGCGGCAGGCCGAGTGCGGCCTCGAGCGCCGCAAATGTCGGCTCCGCACCCTGGTGGACGGTCACCGAACGCGCGACGGGGACGCCGGCTTCGATCAGAAGGCGCTTGGCCACGTCCTTGTCGAGCGCATTGGCCGAGCCGATGATGCCGCATCCGACCAACGGAATGCGCGCAACCTCGGCGAGCCCCTGAACGGACCCATCCTCGCCCTGCAGTCCGTGCAGAACCGGAAAGAGAACGCCTATCTCCGGGACTTCGTAGGGTGCGCCACTTTGCGGAATGGCCAGTGCCCGTCCCTGCCCGCCCGGGATCAGGCAGATCTCGGTGCCGGTTTCCGGCCGCTCCGGCACGCCGTCCTCGAAACGGCTGAGCAGCCAGCGGCCGTCCCGGGTGATGTAGACCGGCACGATGTCGTAGTTCGTCGGCGCCAGTGCGCGCATCACGTTGGTACCCGACATGACCGACACCTCATGCTCGGCGGACCGGCCGCCAAACAGAACAGCGATGCGCAGCCGGTTCGAAATCGTGGCCATGGAAAACTCCGGGACGTCGCGGGCGCAACTGGCCGCTGGAAGTGTCGGGCAGGCAGACGGCACACCGACTCAGCGGAGACGTCGCCTTTCCGTCCTACCTCATCGCCCCGGGCGCCGGAATTGCGGCAAAGCCCTGCCGAGCCACATGCAGGCGGTGCAGCAAGCGCAAAGATGGAGAGGGCCGCCCGAGCAGCGGCGAAGCCGGCGGGCCAGAGCGCCGGTGCTCACGCAAAGGCCCGCCCGGGTTGGTCTCCGGACGGGCCGATCGATCGTCGCATCGTGAGCGGGCAGCTCAGCCGAGCGGCACCTTCGGGATCAGTCCCTTGCTGCCGCGCGCCGGGACGGGCGGACCGGCCTTCTTGGGCTTGGCCTTGGGCGGCGCCTTGGCCTGCACTTCCGGCTCGGGCTGCGGTTCCGCCGGGGCGGCGGCCTCGGCCGGGATCGAGTCGAGCAACAGTTCCGTGCCGCCCTCCTTCACCGAAACCTTGACCACGCCGCCCTTGCGCAGCTTGCCGAACAGAACCTCGTCGGCGAGCGGCTTCTTGATGTGTTCCTGGATGATGCGTCCGAGCGGGCGGGCGCCCATCTGACTGTCGTAGCCCTTTTCGGCGAGCCACTTCACGGCAGCGTCGTCGAGTTCGAAGGTCACGTTGCGGTCGGCCAGCTGACCTTCCAGCTGCATCACGAACTTGGTGACGACCTGGTGCACCACCTCCATGGGGAGGTGCTGGAAAGTCACGACCGCATCCAGCCGGTTGCGGAATTCCGGCGTGAACAGCTTGTTGATCGCCTCCTGGTCGTCGCCTTCGCGCTTGACCCGGTTGAAGCCGATCGGCGCCTTGGCGAGGTCGGCTGCGCCGGCATTGGTGGTCATGATCAGGATGACGTTCCTGAAGTCGACCTGCTTGCCGTTGTGGTCGGTCAGCCTGCCATGGTCCATGACCTGCAACAGGATGTTGAACAGGTCCGGATGCGCCTTCTCGATCTCGTCGAGCAGCAGCACGCTGTGCGGGTGCTGGTCGATGCCATCGGTCAACAGGCCGCCCTGGTCGAACCCGACATAACCGGGCGGTGCGCCGATCAGGCGGCTGACGGTGTGGCGCTCCATATATTCCGACATGTCGAAGCGGAGCAGTTCCACGCCCAGCAGCTTGGCCAGCTGGCGCGCCACTTCGGTCTTGCCGACGCCGGTCGGTCCGGCGAACAGGTAGGAGCCGATCGGCTTCTCCGGTTCGCGCAAGCCCGCCCGGGCGAGCTTGATCGCCGCCGAGAGCGACTCGATCGCCTTGTCCTGGCCGTAGACCACGCGCCGGAGATTGGTCTCCAGATGCTGCAGCACCTCGGCGTCGTCCTTGGAGACGGACTTCGGCGGGATGCGCGCCATGGTGGCGATGGTGTCCTCGACCTCCTTCACGCCGATCACCTTGCGGCGCTTCGATTCCGGCACCAGCATCTGCGCCGCGCCGCTCTCGTCGATCACGTCGATCGCCTTGTCGGGCAGCTTGCGGTCGTTGATGTAGCGCGAGGACAGTTCCACCGCCGCCTTGATGGCGTCGTTGGTATAGCGGACGCGGTGATGGTCCTCGAAATAGGGCTTCAGACCCTTCAGGATCTCGATCGCATCCGGAATGGTCGGCTCGTTCACGTCGATCTTCTGGAAACGACGGACGAGGGCCCGGTCCTTCTCGAAGAACTGGCGGTATTCCTTGTAGGTGGTCGAACCGATGCAGCGGATCGAGCCGCCGGCGAGCGCCGGCTTGAGCAGGTTGGAGGCATCCATGGCGCCGCCCGACGTGGCTCCGGCACCGATCACGGTGTGGATCTCGTCGATGAACATAATCGCCTTGGGATATTCCTCGATCTCCTTGACGACCTGCTTGAGCCGCTCCTCGAAGTCGCCGCGGTAGCGGGTGCCCGCCAGCAGGGCACCCATGTCGAGGGCGAAGACGGTCGAGCCCTTGAGCACGTCCGGTACTTCGCCGTTGACGATCCGCCGGGCAAGACCTTCGGCGATGGCGGTCTTGCCGACGCCGGGATCGCCCACATAGAGCGGGTTGTTCTTGGAGCGGCGGCACAGCACCTGGATGGTGCGCGCGATCTCGCTGTCCCGTCCGATCAGCGGGTCGATCTTGCCCTTGCGCGCCTTGTCGTTGAGGTTCACGCAATAGGCTTCGAGCGCGTCGGTCTTCTTCTTCGGCCCTTCGCCGTTCTCGCCTCCCGACATCTCGTCGTCGGCTCCTCTCACCGGGCGGCTCTCCGCGAGCCCCACGCGCTTCGCGATACCGTGACTGATGTAGTTGACGGCGTCGTAGCGGGTCATGTCCTGCTCTTGCAGGAAATAGGCCGCATGACTCTCCCGCTCGGCGAAGATTGCGACCAGGACATTCGCCCCCGTCACCTCTTCCCGACCGGAAGACTGGACGTGGATCACGGCACGCTGAATGACGCGCTGAAATCCGGCCGTCGGCTTGGAATCGTCCTCTCCGTCGCCGACCAGGTTGTCGAGCTCGGTGTCGATATATTCGACGAGATTGCGCCTCAGAAGCTCCAGGTCGACGTTGCAGGCCCGCATGACCGCGGCCGCATCCTGGTCGTCCAGAAGCGCAAGCAGCAGGTGCTCGAGCGTGGCATATTCCTGCCGGCGCTCGTTGGCATAGTGGAGCGCCTGGTGGAGCGCCTTCTCGAGGCTGCGTGAGAAGGATGGCACTGGCAGGACCTCACTTCTTTTCCATGACGCATTGCAGGGGATGCTGGTGCTGGCGGGCGAAGTCCATCACCTGGGTGACCTTGGTTTCGGCCACCTCGTAGGTGTAGATGCCGCATTCCCCAACGCCATGATGATGGACATGCAGCATGATGCGTGTCGCCTCTTCGCGCCCCTTGTTGAAGAAGCGTTCGAGGACGTGGACTACGAATTCCATCGGCGTGTAGTCGTCGTTCAGCAGCAGCACGCGGTACATGTTCGGCCGCTTCGTCTTCGGTCGCGTCTTGGTGACCACGACCGTTCCGGGATCCTGCTCTCCAGGTCGCCGCGCGTCTTTGCTCATCTGTCGGCCTGACTCGCGTCCATTTTCGTCCGCCAATAATGTCCGGCTACGCCGGATTCGGTAAGCCCGCCGCCAAGCAAGGAACCGTGATGCCGGGAGCCCGATAGGCACTCTCGGCCGGTCCGCCGCCGCGCATCAAGCCGCCCGACCCGAACACATATGGGGCGGCTCCGGATTCATTTTAAGGGAGTTTCCGACAAGGGCAACGCGACGCTCAAGGAATTGAGCGGACAAACCGCCACCCCGGTGTGACGGACGAGCGCGCGGCCCTCGCAGGGCCGGCGCTTCGGAAAGCCGGCGCGTGCCGGACAGGGCCGCATCCGCGGCCGGATCGCGCGAGATTCACGGAGGGGCCGGGCGGCATCGGCACGAGCGCAGGCGCCCGCGGTCGGTCGGGTTTCCGCGCTGCGACATAAACGGATGGCAGATTTGCATGACGGCTGGACGGCGGTCGCAAGACCGGATGCGTATCAATCCGTCCCGAAAAGCACGAAGCCCGGCACTGGGCCGGGCTCGGATCGCTCGTCTGATCAGTCGGGCGCCCTCAAGGGCGCACCGGACTTACTTGGCCTGGAACTTGGCGAAAGCGCCTTCGTAGGGCTTGTAGAGCTCTTTGGCGAGGTCGACATACATCTCGCCGACCTTGGTGAGTTCAGCGACATAGCCTTCGTAGGCGGACTTGACGTATTCGCTCTGCAGTTCGATCGCCTTATCCAGCGTCTTGACGCCGAACAGCTTCTCGACCGTGGCCGTGCTCTGCTCGAAGGACTTCTTCGAATAGTCCGCGACTTCGACCGCGATGGCCTGCACGCCCTTGGAAATCACGCCGATCTGCTTCATGGCGTTATCCATGTTCTCTTTCGAAGCCTTCTGGAATTCGTCGACGTTGACCATGTTCGTTTCCTTTCTTCAGGACCGCGGGCCATTCCTGCAGTCCGTTCTATGTTGCAGCGCACAATACGCAGCCCCCAGCCCAGGGTCAACAGAATTTTTGCGCCGCAAAATGATTTCATACGCAACTAATACGGTTTACCCTTCTTCAACCGAGAGCACGGCATTCTAACGACCGTGGACGGTCCGCAACGCCCAGGACCGCCGGCGCCACCATCCGGCCCCGATCTCGGGTCAGACGATGGCTGCCGGTGAGACCGACCCGGACAACGAACCGGGACGTGGCGGGCTGGCCGTGTGGAGTGTGGGCGTCAGATCAGGCGTCCCGGCGTGAAGTCCGACCGGATCGGGACGATCCGGCCGCTGCAACCGGGGACGGGAAAGTGCATCACAATCGTCTGTTCGGGCGGGGCCGCCTCATGGCGGCGATTCTCGCAACGGTGGTCTTTTGCGCGTCTGTCGTCGAGGCGGATGCCGCGCGCCGGCATCGGCGCGGAACGGCCGCGCCCGGCGGAAATGCCGCTGCGAAGTCGGAGTCCATGGGAGAAAGCGGCCGCTACGCCGCATTCGTGGTCGACGGCAAAACCGGCAAGGTGCTGTTCTCCCGCAACGCCGATGCGCAGCGCTATCCGGCTTCCCTGACCAAGATGATGACGCTCTACGTCCTGTTCGAAGAACTGGAGCGCGGCCGCGTCAAGCTTGACACGCCCTTCGAGGTCTCGGCCTTTGCCTCCAATCAGGCACCGTCGAAGCTGGGTCTGCGTCCGGGCGATACGATCGAGGTCGGCGACGCGATCCGCGCGCTGGTCACCAAGTCGGCCAACGACGTCGCCGTGGTCATCGCCGAGAACCTGTCCGGCTCGCAGGATGCCTTTGCGGCGCGGATGACCCGCACCGCGCGCCGGATCGGCATGAGCGACACGACCTTCCGCAACGCTTCGGGATTGCCCAATCCGGGCCAGATCACCACCGCAAAAGACATGGTGACACTTGGTCTCGCGCTGCAGGACCGCTTCCCGGACTACTACCGCTTCTTTTCGACCCGCGCTTTCGCCTGGCGCGGCGGCGTGATCGGCAACCACAACCGGTTGCTCGGCCGGGTCGAAGGCATCGACGGCATCAAGACCGGCTACACCCAGGCGTCCGGGTTCAACCTGGTCAGTTCGATCCGCCGGGACGGCCGGCACCTCGTCGCCGCCGTGATGGGCGGACCGACCGGCCGTTCGCGCGACAACCACATGGCACAACTGCTGGAGACCTATCTGCCCGCAGCCAGTCGCGGGTCGAAGACCTTCGCGATCAACGACACCGGCCGCGATGACGCGCCGGTCCCGACCCGCAAGGCCGGTGGCGACAAGGTCGCATCGATCGACGGCGCCGTCACCCGGACCGAGGAGCGCGCGCCGATCGAGCGCGGAGCCGCGGTCGCCATGGCCAAGGCGATCCTGCTGCCGGAGGCCGGCTCCCGGCCGGCCTACGAGCCGATCTCGATCCTGCCGCCCTCCATCGGCACCCGCACCGCCGCGGCGAGCGTGTCCAGCTTCTCGATGCCGACGCTGACCGCCGCCACCAGTCCGGCGCCGGCTCCCGGCGCTCCGGCCTCTTCGAGCGCGACCGTGCGCTCCGCCGGCCTGACCCCGCCCGCCGCCATCCCTGGCAGCACGGCGAGCGGCTATGCGGATCCGCGTCGCACCGTCGGCGAACGCGAGATCGACTCCATCGTGACACGGTCGGTCGACCCTGCCGGCCGCAAGCCCGATCCGCGCCGCGCCGATACGACGAAGCCGGATGCGGGGGCGAAGCCGGACCCGGTCAAGAGCGATGCCGCATCCGGCAACAAAGGCTGGATGGTGCAGATCGCAGCCGTGGACACGGAATCGGCCGCAAAGGCTCTGCTGACCAAGGCCCGCGGTCAGGTCGGCAGTGCCCTCTCCGGCAGCCATCCGGTGGCCGAGGCCGTTTCCAAGGGCAGTTCGACCTTCTATCGCGCGCGCTTCGCCGGCTTTGCCGACCAGGCCTCCGCCAATGCCGCCTGTGCCAGTCTGAAGCGCAGCAACTATGCCTGTCTTGCCTTGCGTCAATGAGTGGGAGGCCGGGGTCTTGCCCCGGAGCCACCCGGTTTCCCGTGTCGAGTAATCAGTGATTGGAGCGCGTGCGATGCTTCCCGATGAGTCGGTCCTTGGCCTCGTTGATTTTCGCCGCCAGGAAGGTCGAGCCGCCGTGATCGGGATGAACCGCTTTCATGAGGCGCCGATGCGCGTCTCGGATTTCGGTCTCGCCAACTCCGGGCTCAAGGCCAAGAATCTTGTAAGCCTCCTGCTCTGTCATCGCGCCCGCAGCCGCCGCGCCGCCATGCCCCGATGCCGTGTCGCCGTTCAGGTCTTCACGCCAGAAGGGATCCCGGCGATCCAGATAAGCCTCTAGCAGAGCCCGGCTTTCCGGATCGGAGCGGAGGTCTCGCCAGAGGCGCCTGAGGTCGTCGGTCGTGAGCCGGGCCAGATCGCGGCCGGCGAAGGCGCCGGCCAGGACCCGGCCGCGCAGGTCTCCCGAATCGTGATCGAGTTCCATGTCCAGGACTGCCGTACGCACCGACGACCGGCGTCCCGCTTCGACCGCGTCGTCATCGCCCGCAGCCGAGCGCGTGCGAGCCTGAAGCAGCTTCGGTAGCAGCAAGCTGAGCCCGAACACGACCAGCGGTATGGCGACCAGATAGCGTCCCGTCATCAGCAAAAAACCGGAAAAAATCAGCAATGTCAGACCGATGACCTGCTTGAAGCCGCGTGCCAGCAGGGTCGGATTGGCGTTCGCGAAGCTCTTCGCCATCAAAAGGAATGCGAGCAGGGCGGCCACGCCGAGGAAGATGGTGTTCATGATGCTCCACGGTCCCGACCGAGCGAACCGACGAGCAGGCGCGCCCCCTCGCCGCCGCGCTCTGCGGCGCGCGCCAGTGCGGGATAGCCTCCGCTGGCATAGGCCGCAACGGCCCTGAGTAACGAAGCCAGCCGACCGGCCGACCCGGCATCGAACCGGCAATGCGCGCCGCCGGTCAGGCGGGCGATCTCGGCGAAGGCTTTGGCGGCGGCCGGATCGTCACCCTCCTGGAACATGAAGGCCTTGACACCCAGCAGGGCCAGATCCCCGGCCCGGCCGGCCAGCCCGTCGATCTCCTCCTCGGCGGCATCCCCGACATGGACCAGAGCGGCCAAAGGCGCCTCGCGCGCGGTCGCGGCGGCATGTCCGAGGACGCGACCGATCTGGGTGAAGCCGCTGCGGCATTCGATGCCGCTCATCAGGCGCTTCAAAGCCGCCGCGTCGCCGACGAAGCGGCTTGACCGGCATTCGCCGAGACCCCGGAAATAGACCAGACTGACCAGCAGCCCGCCCTGCCCGACCGCCTCTTCGAACATGCCGGCCTGAAGCTCGGCCGCACGGTCCCAGGTCGGCTGGCGGCTCATGGTCGCGTCCAGCGAAAAGACGAGCCGCCCGGCGCCGGCCCGCGGCGCCAGGCGTGCGGCCTCGGCGAGAAAGCTCTCGACCGCACGCGCACCGGGCGCCGACCGTTCGAGGCCTTCGCCGGCCCGCGCTGCCGGGCGCCCGTCGCGATCGTTGCGGTCGTCGACCATGCCTGAACCTCTCCTCGCCGACGCCCGAACGTATCGTACCGCCGAAACGGCCCGGAGACGCGCCATCTGTCAAAGTGGCATCGCGCCATGCCCCGGAAAAGCCCGATCTCGGGAATTTCCTCCGCGGCGCCGGTTCGCCGCGCGAGGGGGCCGCACGTCGAAGGTTCGGACTAACGCTGCGAACCGGAATGGCCCTGAGCTGCCCGGCTCGCTTTCCCGGCGGTCGAGGACCCGCCGATGGGGATCGCGATGCCGGACTCGATCCGTCTCCCCCAGGACTCCGCCACCCGGTCCATGCGACCATGGCGCGCGAAGCCCCGACCGGTCGACGGACCCAAGGATGACAAACAGAGACGCCTGAGGGAAACGCATGGAGACGAATACCGCCGCCGCCCACACCGCGACCGGCCCCGCCATCGTTCGCACCGTCGCCGATCTGCGCGCCCGCGTCACCGGTTGGAGGCGCACCGGCGACCGCATCGCGATGGTGCCGACCATGGGCGCGCTGCACGACGGGCATCTGTCCCTGGTCCGGATCGGCTTCGAACGGGCCGAGCGGGTGGTCGTCTCGATCTTCGTCAATCCGACCCAGTTCGCGCCACATGAGGATTTCCAGAGCTATCCGCGCACTGAGGTGCGCGACATGGAACTTCTGGAACTGCTCGGCACCGATCTGGTCTTTGCGCCCTCGGCCGCCGAGATGTATCCGCCGGGCTTTGCAACCCGGATCGAGACGGCCGGTCCGGCGCTCGGCCTCGAATCGGACTCACGGCCGCACTTCTTCGGCGGCGTGGCGACCGTCGTGGCCAAACTGCTGGTCGCCGCCATGCCCGACCTCGCCATCTTCGGCGAGAAGGACTACCAGCAACTCGCCGTGGTGCGCCGCATGGCGCGCGATCTGGGTTTGCCGGTCGAGATCGTCGGCGCGCCGACGGTCCGCGAGCCGGACGGTCTCGCCATGTCGTCGCGCAACGCCTATTTGAACCCTGAGGAACGGGATGTCGCGCCGGTGCTGCATGACGTTCTGATGCAGACGGCGGCGGCCTTGCGCGACGGCGTGCCGCCGGACCAAGCCCTCGACGACGGGCGCCGCGCCATCCTGGCCGCCGGATTCCGGGCGCTGGACTACCTGGACCTGCGCGATGCCCAGACCCTGGAGCCCATCTTCGACAGGTCCGCGCCCGGGCGGCCGCTGCGGCTGCTGGTGGCCGCCTGGCTCGGCCGGACCCGCCTGATCGACAATTGCGCCGTTTGATACCGGTTACCGAACGGCCGGCCGTTCCGACGCGGCCGATCCGCCGTCAGGGTTTCAGATTGCCGGAACGGCTGACCGCATCGACCCGGACATATCCGCCGACACGGACCTCGGTTTCGCCGGTGCGATAGACGGTGCGCCCCTGTTCGTCCACCGAAGTCGTGGTCTCGGCCTTCGCCTTTGGCGTCTTGGCGGGAATGTCGAGCGCGGAGGGGTTGGGCTTGCCGGCCGGCAGCGGACGGGCCGTCGCGGTCACGGCCGGCTTCGCCGGAACGCGGCAAGGGTCCGCGGCGCCCGTTGCGGCACTCGACGAGAAGGCCGGATTGTTGCGCGCGCCGACACATTCGGCGGCCCCGGCCGAAGCGGTGGTGCCGAGGCCGGCCAGGACAGTGACGGCAATGAGCGCGAGCGTGCGAGCCATGATCGAAGTCCGAATACCGGCCGCCGATCCGGCGGCCCTGGAGCGACGAGTCTAGCGCGGCGAACCGGGTTGAGGAAGTCGCGATGCGCCACCCCGGCCGGCGATCAGACCCGGCCCGCTCAGAGCAGCCCCAACCCGGCCAGTTCCTTGACGAATTCCGGCGGCAGATCGCGGGCGCCGGCCGAGCGCAGATCCGCCGGCGCCTCCTTCGGGTCGAGATAGCGCCAGCCCTGGAACGGCCGGAAGCGGCGTGGCTCGACCTGAACGAAGGCGCCGGTCAGCACGATGTCGCAATGCGGCACGCCATTCTCGTCCGTCACCGCGCGCAGATCGACAATCGGCTCGCGCAGCATGATGCTGCCCTTGATCACCCAATAGAGCGAGCCGCCTTCCAGGATTTCGTCGCGGCGCTTCGGCATCTGGCGCGTGCGATGAATGTGGACCGGCTCCTGGCCGAGCCGCCGCTTCTCGGCCAGCCGCTCGTCCACCCAATCGGTGAGGTCGCGCACGCTGTCGCAGCCGACGCAGAGCTTCAAGAGGTTGAGGGTCATGGGTCGACGAAACGCCCTCGGTCCGCCGCCGTCAACCGCACCCTCGGCACTTGTCCACCCGAATTCGTTCCGACGGTGGCGGCAGGCTCACCCGGGGATGCGCCAGCGTCGGGTCAGTCTTTCGCTCACCCTTTCGGGCCGGCCGTACCGGGCCAGGATGTCGGCGACGAGATCGTCGATGGCAGCCGATTCGGGACCTGGGCCGTTCCATTCGTTCGAGCCGGCCGATGCCGCACGCTCCGCGCCGAAAACCTCCACGAAGGACCGTCCCCAGAAACGTCGCGCGAAGGCTTCGTCGGCGTCGGCGTAGCGGGTCTCGATTCGGGCGGCGAGTTCGGGCGCAAGGCCCGAAAACCGGCAGCGGTTCCATCCGGCGGCCTCTGCGGCCGTTTCCAACGCCGCCCGCGCCGGACCGTCGCGACGCCCGAGGCGCCGACGCCCCGATTGCGCGGCGAGCCGCCGGAACGCCTCGATGGTCGCGGGCCCCGGCGTCACGTTGAGCCGCGGAGCCGGACCGGCATCAGGCGGCGCGGTCAGGCCCGCGGCGGCGAGAAGGCGCGGGCCGATGCCGCCGGAAAGTTCAGACGCCGTGAGAGGAATCGCCATGAAGTCCATGTCGTTACGGTTGAACCATGGCTTGAACCGCCGCGGATAGTCGAACCGCGGATGGCCTTCCATCCGTACCGAAAAGGGGCCGAAGCGCTCGGCCGTGAACAGGCGGCGGACATGTTGCGCATAGACCGCGTTGAGATAGTCGGGTCGCGGGCGAACGACGGCCAGGGCGAGCGGGCGGAAGCCGTGCCGTGCGGCGATTTCGGCGATCAGTCCGGGGACGTCGGCGGGTTCCGGGGCTCCCTCGAACTGCTCGGCAGACAGGATCACCGCATCCGCCGACGTCCCTGTAAGCACATGGCCGAGCCGCTCGATCTCCACCCGCCGCGCAGCCGGGCCGAGCGTCCCTTCCAGGCCTAGGGCGAGCCGCCGATGACCGGAATCCGCTTTCGCCAGGGCCGGATACTCGATTCCCACGGCCGCCAGGCGGGTGCGTTCGGCAGCCAGCCAGGCCTGCAGGCTGGTCGACGCCGCTTTCGGCGTCCCGATGTGGACGATCAATCGCCGCACCGCCGCCATCCTTTCGACGCCCCGGCGCCGCCTCGATGAACCCCAGCCAACATCTTGATTCCGTGTGCATTCATTTAGGCGGGACAATAATCGTCCTCATCCCGCGAACCCTCACCGAGGTCAAGGTCGTGACGAAGCGCCAGTCCCCGGCGCTCCTGTCGCCCCAAGCGACGGCAGCGCCGCCTGCGCGAAGCCCATCTCCCCCACCCACCCAGATTCGAGCCGGCGGTGCGCGCTGTACCGTAACGTCGGACCGCGAACTGCCCGATCCATAACACGCCTTCGAAGCGTCGGCTCGCTCTCGGCAGCGGGCCGTACCGGACCGCTCCGGCGGTCCCGCCGAGTCCGTTGCGCCCGGTCAGGTCGTCCGGACGCGACCCGCTACGGCCGGCACGATCCCGTGCGGCCGAACCCGTCCCCGAATCGAGGACACCATGCGTCCCCTCATCGCATCCGCTGCCGCCCTTCTGCTTTCCACCGCCCTCGCCGGGGCCGCCCAGGCCGCCTCCGGCACCGCGACGGCCGGGGATGCCGCCCGACTGACGACGGTTGCCGATACCGCCGGCACCGACGAGGACCTGATCCCGCCGGCTGACGCGGTCCAGGACAACGGCGAAGAGGCTCCCGCCGCGACCGGCGAGGCGTCCGGCGAGGCGGACACCGGCAGTGCGTCGACGCTGCTCCAGGCGCAATATGACGGCGGCTACGGACAGACCTACGAATCCCAGGGCGGCTATGGCGGCAGCCAGGGTTATGGCGGCGGCTACGGCCAGGGTGGATCCTATGGCGGTAGCTATGGCCAGGGCTACGGCGGCAACGGATATGTCGTCCGTCCTCCCGTCTATGGCGGGCAGGTCTATGTGGTTCGCCCGCCGCACCACCATCATCGCCCGCACTGGAACGGCGGTTATGTCTGGCAGCCCTGGGTCCACCGCCCTCATGCCGGCCACCATCCGCACTGGCAGCACCCCGGCGGCCATCGCCTCTATGTGCAGTGACCCGGCGGCCTGCCCGGACCGTTCGGCCTGACAAACTGACATCGTCTTGAAGTCCGGCCGCCGGCCCGGTTCACCCGGGTCGGCGGCGGCATGTCGTTCCGGAGCGTCAGACCGGCTCGATCTCGTCGGAGGGCACGATCCAGGTCTCCTTGCGGGCGGCGGAGAGCCAGGATTCGAAGGCCGGCAGGGTCAGCACGGCGTCCATATAGGCGCGGATGTCCGGCTCCACCGGCCAGTTGTAGCCGTTGAAGCGGATCACCACTGGCGCATACATGGCGTCGGCTGCCGAGAAGGCGCCGAACAGGAACGGCCCGGCAGCCCCGTGCCGGCGACGCGCGTCGCGCCACAATTCGACGATGCGGACCGCATTCTCGGACGCCTCGCGACCGAAATCACGCCAGGCGAAGTCCCGCCGCAGGTTCATCGGGCAGGCCTTGCGCAGGCCCTGGAAGCCGGCATGCATCTCGTTGGAGATCGACCGCGCCAGCGCACGCGCTTCCCGGTCGCGCGGCCAGATGGCGTGATCCGGGAAGGTCTCGGCGAGATATTCGATGATCGCGAGCGATTCCCAGACATGCAGATCGCCGTCGATCAGACAGGGCACGCGGCCGCTCGGCGAATGCTCCAGGATGCGCGCATGGGTATCCGGCTGATCGAGCGGGATGACGAGCTCTTCGAACGGAATGCCGAAATGCGCAGCGACCAGCCAGGGACGCAGGGACCAGGACGAGTAGAGCTTGTTGGCGATAACGAGCCGCATGGGCCGGATCCCTCCGTGTTGCGATGGACAGCAGGCAATCACGGCGGACAGGCGCGGTCCAACGCGAATGCTTGAACCCGCCCTTCAACCGGACTGATCATTTCGGCAGCCGGAGCAAATCGTCCCGCCCGGCGGCGTCAGGCGACCGGCCTGCCCGCCTTTTTCCAGGCCGAAAAACCGCCCGCCATATGGGCGACCGGCTTCAGACCCATATCCTGCGCGGTCTTTGCCGCCAGCGCCGACCGCCAGCCGCCACCGCAGAAGAAGACGAAGAGCTTGTCCTCGGCGAAGGCCGGCTTGTGATAGGGGCTCTCCGGATCGATCCAGAACTCGAGCATCCCGCGCGGGCAATGGAAGGCACCCGGCATGCGCCCTTCCCTCTCCAGTTCGCGGGGGTCGCGCAGATCAACGAAAACGGTATCGTCGCGACCAATCAGATCCGCCGCCGCCTCGACCGACAAGGTCTCGATCGCGCGTTCGGCCGCCTCGACCAAGGCCTTGCATCCGGTCGTAATGGTCTGTGGCACTGCCGGACTCTCCTCGCCGATGGGACTTCGGGGACACGTAGCGGACCGGGCCGGCTCGACAAGGCCGGCCGGTGGCCCTATCACCGTCGGCCCGAACCTGACAGGAGACGTCCATGCCGGCCGCCGATCGCTCGAACCACCTCGTCTCGACGGAATGGCTTGCCGACCATCTCGAGGCGCCGGACGTCGTGGTGGTCGACGCCTCCTGGTATCTGCCGCCGATGGAGCGGGACGGCGCCGCCGAGTATCGCGCCGCCCACATCCCGGGTGCAGTGCATTTCGACCTCGACGCGGTCAAGGACGAGAGCAACCCGCTGCCGCATATGCTGCCGAGCCCGGAGGTCTTCTCTTCCGCAGTGCGCCGGCTCGGCATTGGCGACGGCATGCGCATCGTCGTCTATGACGGCCTCGGTCTGTTCGCCGCGCCGCGCGTGTGGTGGACTTTCCGCATCTTCGGCGCGCGCGACGTGGTCATCCTGGACGGCGGCCTGCCGAAGTGGAAGGCCGAAGGCCGGCCGCTGACCGACGAGCCGACCCGCCGCCAGCCGGCCCATTTCACCGCCCGCTTCGACCACGGCATGGTCCGCGACCTCGAGGACGTGCGCCGCGCGCTCGCCGCCGGCTCGCATCAGGTCGTCGACGCGCGCCCGGCCGCCCGCTTCGCCGGCGAAGCACCCGAGCCGCGTCCGGGTCTGCGGTCCGGTCACATGCCCGGTGCCCTGAACGTGCCCTATGCCAACCTGGTCGTCGACGGCCGTCTGGCCGAACCGGCCGCCATCGCCGCCGCCTTCTCCGCGGGCGGCGTCGATCTCGACCGGCCGGTCGTGACGACCTGCGGCTCGGGCGTCTCCGCCGCCGTACTCTGGCTCGCCCTGGAGACGCTCGGCCACAACCGGCTCGGCCTCTATGACGGCTCATGGTCCGAATGGGGCGGCCATCCGGAGACCGAGGTCGTCACCGGCCCGGCCTAAGACGCATATTGCGGAAAGGTCGACATCAAATCGCCATGCCGAAGCGCCGCAGGCAGGCGCGCGCCAGTTCGGCGGTCGGATCGATCAGGACCATGTCGGGCGAGGCCAGGCCTTCCGCCGCCAGCGGCAGTTCCGTACAGGCAAGCAGGCCCGCCTTGACGCCGGACGCCGCGGCGACTTCGATGACTTCGGACATGACCGCCCGCGCGCCGGCGAGGTCGCCCGCTTTCACCCGGGCAATGACGGTATCGACGGTCGCCTGGGCGCCGATGTCGAAGGCCGTACAGGCCGTATACCCTGCCGCGGCGAGCTTTCGCTGGTAGAAGCCGGATTGCAGCGTCCCGCGCGTCGCCAGGATCATGACAGGCCCCGCGACGCGATGGACGGCCAGTTCCGCGATCGCGCAATCGGCAATGTGCAACAGGGTCGACCGCGCCGATCCGGTCAGTTCTTCATACCAGTGATGGGCCGTATTGCAGACGATGGCGATCGCCTCAACGCCAAGTCCGTCGAGCGTCGCCACCGCCTGTGTCAGGGCCGGGAGCGGCGCATCGGTCTCGGCCAGGATGGCGCTGGACCGGTCCGGGATCTGCGGCAGGCTGAGCAGGACCAGCGGCAGGTGATCGGCATCCATCGCGGCCGGAGTCAGTTCCACGATCTTGCGATAGAAGTCCGCCGAGGCCATCGGCCCGAGCCCGCCGATGACGCCGAGCCGGGGGCGCACAGGCATCGCCGTCACGCCGCCGGGCGCGAGACCAGATCGAAGTCCAGATCCTCGATCGGGTCGGCACGGGGATCGAGCGGCGACACCGCGGCCGTGGCGGCCGTGATGGTCGAAACCAGGGTCAGGGTCCGGAACGTGTCGGACACCGCCTCGACGGCGATGAACAGGACGAAGGCGGCCTCGAACGGGATCGCGAAGTAGCCGCACAGGATCGACATCTGCGAGATGATCACGATCCCCGACATGCCGGCGGTGGTCAGCCCCAACAGGACAGAGGAGAGGCCGAGCAAGACCAGTTCCTCCGGACGCAGTTCCCGGCCATAGAGCTGGGCGATGAACAGCGTGCCGATGACATAGACCATGATCGGGCCGGCGCGCAGCAGCGCGGTCTGCAACGGCACCATCAGTTCGACCACGGTGCGCCGGAACTGCAGCCGCTCCGAGAGAAGTTCGATCATGACCGGAATGCAGGCGACACTGGAGCGCGTGGCGATCGCCATCATGAAAACGTTCTGATGCTCGCGGAAGACACGCCAGATGGACATGCCGGTGGCGAGCGAGACGATGATCAGGGACGCGCTGACGAAGACCAGCGTCGCGATGCCCATCACACGCAGATAGTCGAGCATCACAAGAAGCGACTGGGGCCCGAGATTCGAAACCTGCTCGGCGATCATCGCAAAGGACGCGAAGGGCAGGAGCACGTTGAACCAGCGGGTCAGGACGATGCAGGCTCGGTAGACGGTGTCGAGCGCATCGGCAAGACTGGCCGAAACGGTATGCGGGACATGCCCGACGGCGATCCCGAACAGGATCGAAAACAACAGAACCTTCAGCGTGTCGCCGCTGGCGAGCGCGTTGAAGATGTTGCTCGGCACCAACTCGACGACATATGCGAAGGGGCTATGGGCATCCGGCGCCTTCGAGGGTTCCGCGAGCGTCATCTGCAGGTCGGTGGCGACGCCGTTGTCGCGAGCGACCAGCTTGCCGAACTCCAGACGCGTCTGCTGGTCCTGAATCTCGCCCGGCTTCAAGGTCAGCGCCAGCGTGCCGCCGACCGCCACCGACATGAACGAAACCAGCAGGATCGCGGCCACGATCCGGAGCAGATATTTCGACGAACCCGGGTCCCGGATCAGGGCACGGACCGAGAAGATGATCGACGAGACGATGAACGGCAGCACGACCATCTTGAGCAGGCTCAGATAGGTCTGTCCGAGCGGCGCCAGATCGCGGGAAAGATCCGGGTACTTGATCCCGAAGAGGACGCCGCCGCCGATGAAGGCAAATACCGACACCGGCGATTGCAGGATCGAAACGATCCGATCGGTCTTCATGTCCGGTTCCTCGGATGGTCTCTGGAGGTTAGGCCGGTTTCTCGGCGAGCTTGTAGTGTCGGAGGATCTCGTCGGCCGACAGGGCGTTGGAGCGGTCGGTCAGCGCCAGAAAGGTGTCGACATAGGCGGCGAGATGCGAGGCACCGGGCGCGATGCCGATCCCGATCGTGTCGGTCAGATCGGTCAGCGTCACCGAACGGGCGACGAGCGTCAGCGACGGATCGTCGAGCAGCACGCGCTTGATCTCGAACTCGTCGCGATAGGCGGCATCGACATCGCCGCTGCGCACGCCGTCCAGCACATGGCCCCAGGACGCGAACTCGACCAGCTTCGCATTCGGGAAATTGCGTCGGGCGAATTCGGCGAAGGACGATTTCGCAATCACGCCCATTCGGCCGTCGAATTTGCGGATAACAGTCTCAATTTTGCGCGTGCCTAACAATGCAGCAAAACGAACCCGATTGGCGATCAATCCGTGGCTCAACCGCGCGTAAGGCTGCGAATAGCGGATCACTCGCGCGCGGTTCAGTGTACGGCTCAGTTTGCATACAGCGAGGTCGGCCTCACCTCTGATGATGACATCTACGGCATCGTTGAAGCTTGCCGGACGACGATCGAGTTCGAGTTCAACCCCGAGCGCGGTCGCCATTGCCGAAGCAAGATCGATGTCGATTCCGGCCGGTGTTCCATCTCGTCTGTAGAAAAACGGAGGAGACTCGAACGAAGGAACGACGACGCGGAGCTTTCCTCTGGATATCAGCTTCGCAAGATCAGTTTCGTCTTGAGTCAACGCCTGCCCCGGCGCGGTTGCCGTTGATGCCAGCGCGATCCCAAACGGCGCTGCCAGAAAAAGCCGACGTGTCGGTCCGCGAGACAAGGCAGAGTACTCGTTTGTTCAATGGTAAACGTTTCATACACAGGCGCCCTGTCGCATGCAACGGCCAAACCGGAACTTTTGCAGACTGTTACCGACATCGCGCCGCCGGCATACTTGAATATGAAGGCCTCCTTTCGCGCCGGGGGCGAGGCTCCTTGCGGGTCTTCAGGAAGCGCGGCGCCAATGACGGTGCCATCAACGAAATGCCGGTTTCAACGACGCGAGACGCGGCCGGCCCTGCCCCCTCGGCCTCGCAACAGGCGGATCGGGCGCGCCAAGGATCGAGGCCACGGCCTATGCAAGGCCCGACCGGGCATATCGCCCGGCGCCTGCGCGTTCGGTGGCATTCTTGTGATGTTGTGGCGTTCGCCGACAATGGCCGCTCATGCGGCCGGGCCCTCACGTGAGGCTGCGGCCTTCGCATCATGGGCCGCGTCCGGCACGGCACGGCAGCGCATCGGGTCTGCCGACAGTCGCGGGGGGATTCCAAGCTGAAGCAAGGCCCGGGAAGGCGGCCGGGGACCGTCCTTCCCGGGATATCATCGTTCGATCAGTGCAGGATCTGGCTGAGGAACAGCTTGGTGCGCTCGTGCTGCGGATTGCCGAAGAAGGCTTCCGTTCCGGCTCGTTCTGTTCGATAATCTGGCCGGCATCCATGAAGATGACGCGGTTGGCCACCTGGCGGGCGAAGCCCATTTCGTGGGTCACGCACAGCATGGTCATGCCGGACTCGGCAAGGCTGATCATGACTTCGAGCACTTCCTTGACCATTTCCGGGTCAAGCGCCGAGGTGGGTTCGTCGAACAGCATGATCTTCGGGTTCATGCACAGCGACCGGGCGATCGCGACGCGCTGCTGCTGACCGCCGGAGAGTTGGCCCGGATACTTGTTGGCCTGCTCGGGAATGCGCACCCGCTTCAGGTAGTGCATCGCCACCTCCTCGGCCTCCTTCCTGGGCATCTTCTTGACCCAGATCGGCGCGAGGGTGCAGTTTTCCAGGATGGTCAGGTGCGGGAACAGGTTGAAGTGCTGGAAGACCATGCCGACATCGCGCCGCACCTCATCGATCTTCTTCAGATCGTTGGTCAGTTCGATGCCGTCGACGACGATCTGGCCCTTCTGGTGCTCCTCCAGGCGGTTGATGCAGCGGATCATGGTCGACTTGCCGGAGCCGGACGGGCCGCAGATGACGATCCGCTCACCCTTCATGACGGTCAGATTGATGTCCTTCAGGACATGGAAATCGCCGTACCATTTGTTGACGCCGGCAAGCTTCACGGCGGTCTCGTCGGAGACCTTCATCTTGGAACGGTCGGCCTTGAGCTCGATCGCGGAGACGGTGTTGTCGGACATGGCGGAAGCTCCGTTCAGTGCTTGTGGCCGGTGTTGAGGCGGTTTTCCATGAACATCGAATACCGGCTCATGCCGAAGCAGAAGACCCAGTAGAAGATGGCGGCGACCAGATAGCCGGTCATGGCGGTGGTCGGGGCCGCCCAGGCCGAGTCGGTTCGGGTGAAGTTGATCATGCCGAGCAGGTCGAAGATCGACACGATCGACACCAGCGTGGTGTCCTTGAACAGGCCGATGAAGGTGTTGACGATGCCCGGAATAACCAGCTTCAGCGCCTGCGGCATAACCACGAGGCCCATCATGCGCCAGTAGCTGAGGCCGAGCGCCATGGCGCCCTCATACTGGCCCTTCGGGATCGCCTGCAGGCCGCCACGCACCACTTCCGCCATATAGGCGGCGGAAAACAGCGAGACGCCGATCAGCGCGCGTAGCAGTTTGTCGACATCGACGCCGGCCGGCATGAACAGCGGCAGCATGTTCGAGGCCATGAACAGCACGGTGATCAACGGGACGCCGCGCCAGAATTCAATGAAGATGGTCGAGAGCAGACGGATCACCGGCATCTTCGACCGTCGTCCGAGCGCCAGCAGGACGCCGAGCGGCAGCGACATGACGATGCCGGTGACGGCCACCACAAGGCTGACCAGCACGCCGCCCCACAAGGCGGTCTCGACATGGACCAGACCGAACCAGCCGCCGACCAGCATCGAGAAGGCAAAGACCGGGAAGATCACAAAGAACAGGATCACGTTCAGCCGCTTCAGCGGCGCGGCCGGGATCATCAGCGGCACCAGCAGCACCACGAAAACCAGACCGGTCAGGTCGACCCGCCAGCGCTCGGCGATCGGATAGCGGCCATAGACGAACAGTTTCCAGTAGGCCTGCACATAGGGCCAGCAGGCGCCGACATCGGCGGACTTCCGGCAATCCTCGCCGCTCGTGCCGACGAAGACGGCGCGCACGATGGCGAAATCGACCACCTGCCAGATGAGCCAGGCCGCGAGGAAGAACCCCACGGCCGTCAGAAGCACGTTGCCGGGCGTGGAGAAGAGGTTCTTCTTCAGCCAGCCCTGCATGCCGACCAGGCTCGGCGGCGGCGGTTCGGCCTGGACCATTTCACGTCGCACGAAGGCGATCGCTGCGGTATCGGAGGCTGATGTCATGGTCATCGCTCAGCGCTCCCGTATCGCCATCTTGGCATTGTACCAGTTCATGAAGGCGGATGTGGTCAGGCTGGTGCCGAGATAGATGACCATCCAGATCGCGATCACCTCCACGGCCTGTCCGGTCTGGTTCAGCACCGTACCGCCAGTGGAGACCAGGTCGGGATAGCCGACCGCAACCGCGAGCGAGGAGTTCTTGGTCAGGTTCAGATACTGGCTGGTCAGCGGCGGGATGATCACGCGCAGCGCCTGCGGAACCACGACCAGCCGCAGGATGTTGTTCGGCTTGAGGCCGAGCGAGGACGCCGCCTCGGTCTGGCCATGACTGACCGCCAGGATGCCGGCGCGCACGATCTCGGCAATGAAGGCGCCCGTATAGAAGGCGAGCGCCATCAACAACGCCATGAATTCGGGGATGACCCGGGTGCCGCCGGAGATGTTGAAGGTCGACCTGGTGGGTGCCGTAAGGGTCACGCCGGCGCCCGACGCCAGATAGGCGATGGCCGGAAACGCGACCAGGATGCCAAGCGAGATCAGGAAGACCGGTGCCTGATACCCGGTGCGCTCCTGCACCTTGCGCAGGACGCTGCGCAACACGAAGATCGCCATGATCGCCGCCAGCACGCCATAGAACATCGCGTCGGCGGTGATCTTCGTCATCGTGACCTGCGGCATGATCAGGCCGCGATTGTTCAGGAAGATCCAGCCCGGGATCGGCTGGATGGAGTCGCGCGGGCCCGGCAAGACGCGCAGAACGCCGAAGTACCAGAAGAAGATCTGCAGCAGCAGCGGCACGTTGCGCACGATCTCGACATAGCCGGTGGCCAGCTTGCGGACGACATAGTTGGACGAGAGCCGCGCGACGCCGCCGATGAAGCCGAAGATAGTCGCCAGGATCACGCCGAGCACGGCGACCAGAATGGTGTTGACGAGGCCGACCAGGATGGCGCGGCCGTAGTCGGCATCCTGCGGATAGTCGATCAGGGACTGCGCGATATCGAAACCGGCGGTCGTCGAGAGGAATCCGAACCCCTGGGCGATGTTCCGGCTCTGCAGATTGACGGCGGTATTGTGGATGATGCCCCAAGTCAGGAAGACCACGAAAGAAAGGGTCAGTCCCTGGAAGATGCGACCACGCACGACTGGATCATTGTACCAAACGACCTTGGCTTCGCCCGCTGCGGGCCCATCCGCTACTGCCATCGCCCCTCCTTGTCCGGCCCAGACGACGATCCACCGCCGTCCCGACCGGCCCCGCCGGATGTCCTGTCGTTGTCGAGATCGCTTCCGCGGGTCGCGCCGGCCGCGGACCGGCCCGAAGGCCGGATTTCGGGACGGCGCACCCCGCGGACGCTGCGGCCACGATCCCACGAGGACCGGGCCGCAGCCGTCACGCTCAACGGATCGGCGGGGCGTACATCAGGCCGCCCTTCGACCACAGCGCGTTGACGCCGCGCGCGATCTTGAGCGGCGAGCCCTGGCCGACGGTCCGCTCGAAGGACTCGCCGTAGTTGCCGACATGCTTGACGATCTGGTAGCCCCAGGCATTGGACAGGCCGATGCCTTCGCCGTACTTGCCTTCCTTGCCGAGCAGGCGGCGGATGTCCGGATTGGTCGAGTTCAGCATCTCGTCGACATTGGCCTTGGTCACGCCGAGTTCCTCGGCAGTGATCATGGCATTCAGCGTCCACTTGACCACATTGAACCAGGCATCGTCACCCTGGCGGACCAGCGGGCCGAGCGGCTCCTTGGAGATGATCTCGGGCAGGACGATGTGGTCGCCCGGGTTGGTCATCTTCAGGCGCTCGGAATAGAGGCCCGAGGCGTCCGTCGTGAAGGCGTCGCAGCGACCCGAATCGTAGGCCTTGTTGACCTCGTCGCTCTTCTCGAACACCACCGGTTCGTACTTCATGCCCTTGGAGCGGAAGAAGTCTGCGAGGTTCAGTTCGGTCGTGGTGCCGGTCTGGACGCACACCGAGGCACCCGAAAGATTCAGGGCAGACGTGACGTTCAGGCTCTTGCGAACCATGAAGCCCTGGCCGTCATAATAGTTCACGCCCGCGAACTTGAGGCCGAGCGACGTGTCGCGCGACATGGTCCAGGTGGTGTTGCGGACGAGGAGATCGACCTCGCCGGACTGCAGCGCCGTGAAGCGCTCCTTGGCGGTCAGCGGAGTGAACTTGACCTTGTTCGGATCGTTGAAGATGGCCGCCGCGATGGCACGGCACAGTTCGACATCGAGGCCGGTCCAGTTGCCGGAGGTATCAGGCTGCGCAAAGCCGGTCAGTCCGGTGTTGGAGCCGCATTGCAGGAAGCCCTTGGTCTTCACGTCGTCCAGCGTCCCCGCCGACGCCGTGGTCGCGGCAGCGAAACCGAGCACGGCACCGAGCGCCGCCGTGACGAATTTGGTTTTCATGTTCGAGCCCTTAGCTGTTGCCTTCGGAAAATTCACGTCGCATCCCTTCACGGCCGGCGAGCGCGCCCTCCTCCACAAGATCCGTGCCAATCCCGGGGCGCCAGCGCGGCGTCACATGCGCGGCGCAGGCCCGGGCGGCATTTGCAGAAGCGGAAATCCCCCTCCGGCCGGAAGGCCCGGATGGACGGGGTTTCGGCGCTCAGCGATCGCGACCCGGCAGAACGCCCCTCCCAAGAAAAGCCTCCTGCCCGCGGATATCACAGGCCAATTCCGACCAGGGGTCAAGGGGAGGCTGATCGAATCGGGGACCGTGCGGCGTTAGCTGGCTGACAGGCTGGAAACGCACAGCGTGCGAAGTTCGGGAACGCCTTGGCCGCATGCCGGTGCGGCGACGCCCGGGCGATCGGATTGGCATCGCCCCGAGCGGTCACCGGCGGGAGCACGCGTGCCTTGCACCGGTCCACCAATAAACGCCCCATTCTGAGCGGGACGGCGATGACCGCGGCCCCCGATCGTCGCTGCGCTGGACGCAGCATCGGTCACGGCGATGCGCCCACTTCCGATGCACATGCCAAACGGATAAGCACCGGCATGGACACGTGCCGGTGCGCCGCTGCCGTCGAGGCGATCCGATCGGCGGACAGGGACGGCCGATCCTGGTGCCTGCCGCCCGTTCGCCGGTTGCGCCGACTGTTCCCGAGCCGCGACCCGGCAGGAGGATTTGATTGCAGGCAATTCTGTCCTGGATGGGCCGTCACGGCACCGCGCTCTCCGCGGCGTCGGTGTTCACGGGCCTGCTTCTTCCCGATCTCGCGACCGAGGTCAGACCCTGGCTCGGCTCGTTCGTCGCCTGCATCCTGACGCTCGCCCTGCTGATGGTGGAGCCGGCCCGGCTGGCCGGAACACTGCGCCGGCCGCTTCCCCTCCTGGCCGGGGCCGCCGCCATGTCGCTGGCAACGCCTGCCTTGGTTCTCGGGCTGGAACCGATCATCGGCCCGTCGCTCGGCCCCGGGTTGATGCTCGGCCTCTACATCTTCGCTTTCGCACCGCCGACCTTGTCCGCACCGGCCTTCGCCGCTCTTCTGGGTCTCGACGCCGCGCCGGCCCTGGCGCTGTGTCTTGGCTTGACGCTCGTCGCACCGATCCTGATTCCGTTGATCGCCGGCGGTCTGGGCGTCGATTTCCCGGTCGACGCCGCAGCCCTGGCCTGGCGCCTGGCCATGATCGTCGGTCCTGCCGTCCTTCTCGCGACCGCGATCCGTGCGAGCCTCGGCAGCGAGCGCATCCTCCGGCATCGGCAATCGCTGACCGGGCTGATGATCTTCCCGCTGGCAATCTTCGCCATCGGCTCCATGGACGGCATTGCCGCGCGTTTCCTTGCGGAGCCCTCCCGAATGGGCGGCATCCTGGCACTCGGCATCGGATTGGCCGTCGGCGGCATTGTGATCCAGACGGCAATCTGTCGCCCCTTCGGGCGGTCGACGGCCCTTGCCCTAGGCTGGTGCGGGGGCAACCGCAACCTGGGACTGATCGTCGGGGCGATATCGGGTATCACGCCGGCCGATACATGGGCCTATTTCGCACTGGCCCAGTTTCCGATCTACGCACTTCCGTTGATTGCCAAGGCGGTATACTCGCGCATCGGCACGAGGGACGGCTAGCTCGAACAACTATTTCTAGTTTGTACACTCGGTTTGCTCGAAATTCAGGGCAGCCCCACCAATAAGGCATGGCCAAGAGCACGATCAGATTCCCAATCAGGCTGCCGGATCAGATCGTAAATTCTTGATATTCTATAACGATACAATGCTGACTTTAAGTTTCGTGGCCTTCACTCCGGAGTAAAATGTGCAAGCATCCAATCTCGCACGGCCACCATATATTCAGACAAACCGGCACTTCATACTTAATTTTTTCCGCATGTGACAATGCCATGAACTTACAGCATACAATCATTCCTACTGGCATCAACTGATCTTGGCATGGATATGGATTTATATACTACAGGTATGTCAGTTTATTTCTTTCCTTGATCGCGTTGCATAAAGCGATTTGGTGAACTACCATTCCGGAATGTCGGGCTGTTCATGAGCAATCTGCTGAATGGTTGCTCGACGTTTTCATCCAGTTGTTGTGCATGCGGGCGCGCAGCAGCCGGACAACCTGAGTATGACTCTCGGACGGAGATCACCTCTTGATGGCACTTGACGCGACTGTGTTGGCGACAACACCCGCTGGTCTACCGAACGCGGGAGGCCCGCAGCCGACCGCCCTCGTTGCCAATGCCCGCGAAGCGAGCGAGCTGTTGAAGGCAATGGCCCACGAGGGGCGTTTGGTCATTCTTGCCCTACTCGGCGAGCGGGAGAGATCGGTAACAGAACTTGAGAGCATGCTTGCGATCCGGCAGCCGGCCGTCTCCCAGCAGCTGGCGCGCCTGCGCGCCGACGAACTGGTTCAGACGCGCCGGGAAGGCAAGCTCGTCTACTATTCCCTTGCAAGCGATTCCGTTCGGGAAATCATTCGAACGATGATCCGGATGTATCAGTCTTAAGGGAAGGCTTTCAGCCCGGCTCCGTCGGCGGCAGGCTCCCGGACCGCCGACGGGATGGGCTTCAATACGCATCGGTCGAGGCGGAACCGCCGAACTCCGGCGACGACGCCGATGATCATCGAGCCGAGACGGCGTTCCTGCACAACGCCCTCAGGCCCACAGCGATGCAGGCGGTTCGCTCGGAACGGACAACAAGTGTCCGCATCGAGCGAACCGCTTGACTGCTTGACCCGTAGCGAACCGCGCAGCCGTCGTTGCGACCTCGGGCCGGACCCGCGGCGTCCGTGACCCGCAAATCTGACCGGCCGCCATCATGACACCCCGCACGCTTAGGCCGACGGCCGCGCAACGCGCACCTATCGGATGTCCTTGCCCAGCTTCATGCTTTCGTCGAGAGCCGCCAGATTGGCAGCGATGACCGGATTGCCGGCATCCTTGGCGCGCGCCTGCGCAAGCTTGGCACGGGCCCGCACGAGATCGCCGCGCAGCAGGTACGAATAGCCCTGGTTGTTCAGGATGACCGGATTTGCCCCGGCCAAGCGGATCGCCTGCGCATAGGCGCGGTCGGCGAGATCGAACCGCCGCAAACGGTCGTAGGAGGCGGCCAGGCCGACCCAGGCCTCGGCATCGCGCGGCCCGAGTTCGACGGCCTTGCGGAAGGATTGCTCGGCCAGGCCGAAATGCCCTTCCCGGAAATGGCGCTTGCCGACACTGACCGGATCGACCGGCGAGGCGCCCGTCAACCCGGTCGCGGCGACCGCTCCGGCATCGTCCATCACGACGACCGGCGTCGCGGCGGAGCCCGTCGTTGTGGGTTCGGAGGCGCTTGCCACCGGCTTCGGAGTGGCCCCGTCGGCCTCGCCGCGGACCAGCATGGCGCCGGTCTCGCAGCCGGCCAGCAGGGCCGCCGCGCAGACGAGGCCGAGGAGACCGCCGGCCCGCCGCGCCGCAATCGAACCGGGCGCCCCCGGCACCCGCTCTCGAAGGCTGCCCATCCCCATCCCGCCCATCGACACCACTCCGCACCCGTCTTCAGCCGGCGCCTCGGCGCAGGCTCGTTGTGAATTCTAGAGCACCGATCGGTTAAGAATTGTCGATGCGCCATGCGATCCGGTCAGTTCGAATAGCCTTTCAGCCGGACATAGACCGGCAGGATCGTGACGAGAAGCAAGACCGGGAAGATGCAAAGTCCCATGGGAATCACAAGCTTGGCAGGCAGCGCATAGGCCTTCTCCTCGGCCCGGCTCAACCGCTGATGACGCATGTCGTCGGAGTAGATCCGCAGGGCTTCGGTCATGCTGGAACCGAGTTCTTCCGACTGTTGCAGAAGGGTCGCAAAGGAGCGCGCCTCGGCGATCCCCAATCGGTCGCCGAGATGGTCGAGCGCCTCGCCGAGCGTGCGCCCTGCCCGCATTTCGAGCGTCGTCATGGCGATGTTGGCGGAGAGCGACGGATAGCTTTGGGCGAGTTCCCGGCCGACTCGGTCCATCGCCGATTCCATCGATAGGCCGGCGTCGGCGCAGACCACCATCAGGTCCATGAAGTCGGGGAAGCCGGAACGGTGCTGCTCCATGTTGGCCTTGACGCGCTTGCCGAGATAGAAGGACGGCAACAGGTAGCCGAGGACGCCGAGACCACCGAGCAACATCCAGTAGAGTTGCGGCGTCAGGTCAACGGTCGCCAGCGCACCGGCGGCACCGCCGCCGAAGGCGAGCGCCAGACCGACGCGGGCGACGAAGTACCAGACCACCGCGGACGGTTCGTAGAAGCCCGCCTGCAGCAGCTGCCGCTTCAGCTTGGCGATCTGGTGCACATCGTCGGGCACGAAGTTCTTGGCGACCCGCTCCATCAGCTTGCGGCCGGATGCCCGGCTCTCGGCCATCGGCGAGCGCGGATCGTCGACTGTCACGTCGATGTCGAGCGATCCGACCTCGGAGGCGCGGCGCCGGATCGTGCCGCGCGACTGGACGAACTGGCCGACCGCGATGGTCACGGCAACGACGGCAAGGAACAGGAATACGCTCGGCAGCACGACACCGATGTCGGAGCCGGCGAGGACGTCGTCGATCAAGTCGAGCATGGCATCCGCCCTCAGACCCGGAAGTTGATCATGCGGCGCATGATCAGGTTGCCGATCATCATCCAGGTCCCGGCGACACCGAGCACGATCTTGGTCACCTTCAGGTGGATGATGCCGCCGTAGAAGTCCGGATTGGTGAAGGTGACCGCGCAGAAGAACAGGATCGGCATTGCGGTCAGCGCCAGGGCCGAGAAGCGGCCCTCCGACGACAGGGCGCGGATCTTGCGCCGCATCTTGAAGCGCTCGCGGATGACACGGCTCAGATTGGCGAGAATCTCGGACAGATTGCCGCCGGTCGAGCCCTGGATGGCGACCGCGGTGACGAACAGCGGCAGGTCCTCCTGGCCGACGCGGAACATCAGACTGCGCATGGCGGTTTCGAGATCGCTGCCATAGGTGACCTCGTCGGCCAGGATGCCGAACTCGGTGCCGACCGGGTCGCCCATCTCGCGGGCCACCATGGCGATGGCGATCGGCACCGGATGGCCGGCCTTGAGCGAGCGGACGATGATGTCGATCGCGTCGGGGAACTGGGCGGCGAACTTGTTGTGGCGGCGCGCCCTCAGCCAGCGCAACACGAAGAGCGGGACGGCGAGGCCGAACAGCGGCACCGCGATCGCCGCCCACAGCACCTCCTGCTTCCAGATCCATATGCCGATCCCGGATGCGAGCCCGGCACCGGCCATCAGGAGCGCGACGCGATAGAGGCCGAGGGTCACGCCCGACTGCAACACCAGGCGATTGAAGGCCTTGACGCGGGTCATGTAGAAACCCTCGCCGGTCAGCCCGCGCTCGCGGCGCAGAATGACCAGGGCTTCCTCGCGGTTGGGCTTGTCGGACAGCACGCGGAGGCGCCGATTGACGCGGTCGCGGTAGCTCTCGCCGGTAAAGAACAGGAGATAGATCGCTTCGACCGCCAGCACGGCGGCGATGCCGACGAAGCCGGAGACGAGGTAGATCGGATCGATCTGGTCGAGGGCCGGCATGGCGAGGGTCCTCAGAGCGGCTTCGAGGGATCGAAATGGCTGCCGGGGATGTTGATCCCCTTGGCGACCAGTTCGGTGAGGAAGCGCGGACGCACGCCCGTGGCGACGAACTGGCCATGGATGGTGCCGTCGGCATCGGTCTTCAGGCGCACATATTTGTAGATCTCCTGCATCTGCAGGATGTCGCCCTCCATGCCGGTGATCTCGGCGATCGAAGTGATCCGGCGCTTGCCGTCGCTCATGCGCTGCAATTGCACGATCACCCGGATGGCGGCACAGATCTGGCTGCGCATCGAGGAGACCGTCATCGGCATCGCCGACATGCCGAGCATCTGCTCCAGGCGCGAGATCGCCTCGCGCGGGTTGTTAGCGTGAATGGTGGCCATCGAGCCCTCGTGGCCGGTATTCATGGCCTGCAGCATGTCGAAGGCCTCCTCGCCGCGCACCTCGCCGAGGATGACGCGGTCGGGGCGCATGCGCAGCGCGTTCTTGACCAGGTCGCGCTGGCGGATCTCGCCCTTGCCCTCGATGTTCGGCGGCCGGGTCTCCATGCGCGCCACATGCGGCTGCTGCAGTTGCAGTTCGGCCGCGTCCTCGATGGTGATCAGGCGCTCGGTCTCGGGGATGAAGGCCGACAGGGCGTTGAGCATCGTCGTCTTGCCCGAGCCGGTGCCGCCCGAGATGATCAGCGTGATCTTGCTCTTGACCGCAGCGGCGAGCACGTCGGCCATCTGCTGGCGGATCGCATCGACCTCGACCAGGCGGGCAAGCGAAAGCTTCTTCTTCGAGAATTTGCGGATCGAGACCAGCGGCCCGTCGACCGCGATCGGCCGGATGGCGACGTTGACGCGGCTGCCGTCGAGCAGGCGCGCGTCGCAGAGCGGGTGGCTTTCATCGACGCGCCGGCCGACCGCGGAGACGATCTTGTTGACGATGCGCAGCAAATGCGGCTCGTCCTTGAACCGGGTCGGCGTGCGCTCCAACATGCCGCGCCGCTCGACGAAGACGCATTCGTGGCCGTTGATCAGGATGTCGGCGATGGAATCGTCCTGCAGCAGCGGCTCGAGCGGACCGAGCCCGGTCATCTCATCGATGATCTCCTTGACGAAGATCTCCAGTTCCTGGGCGTTGAGCGCGATCCGCTCGGAGACTACGTATTGCTGCACCAACTGGCCGACCTGGCGGCGCATCTCCGCTTCGGGCAGTCTTTCGAGCGAGGAGAGATTGATTTCCTCGATCAGCCGCCGGTGCAGACGGACGCGGGCGTCGAGCAGCTTGGCGGAGAGACGGGTCGCATTCGGGTCGGCCTCGGCCGGTGCCGCATTGGGGGCGACCAGAGGACCGGGCGGCGGGTCGGGCGGCGTCTCGACGGCCGGCCCGTCATCCGGGCCGATCGCCATGGCCTCCTCGACCCGCGCTCTCTGTTCGTGCACGTCGGGTCCCTGAGGCGGCGGCGGCGGCGCGATGTCCGGCGGCGGCGGCAGTTCGTGCACGGTCCCGGCCGCCGCCGAGGGGACGGGCGGCAGCGGAACCTCGTCGATACGGGGCATCTGGCGGCGGGCGGTGAAGCGTCCGAGCATCGGGGGCATGTCCTCTTCAGGCGCGGCAGACCGAACCGGTCATTTCGCGCCCGTCTCGGCGAAGATGATCTTGCGCATGTCGGTGACGACGTTCGAGCCGGCCTTGACCTCCTCGATCGGCACGCCCCGGTCGATCGCTTCGCGTACCAGCCGGTAGTTGTTCGAGACCACCCCGGCCATCATGGTACCGAGCGCGGCCTCGACATCGGATTTGCGCAGGCCGGGACCGAACAGGCGCTGTTCGAATCGGTTGACGATCGCCTTCGGGGTCGCTTCGTCGCCAAGCCGCTCGCGGATCGCCGTCGCCAGCCGGCGCGCCAGGCGCAGGCCGGGTACGGTCATTTCGGTGACGATGTAGAAGTGGTCGGAGCCGACCAGGACGTCGTCGGTCCAGGGAAACCAGGTCCGCGGCAGGTCGATGACCACATTGTCGAAGCGCGTGGAGACCAGATCGAGCAGCCGCGTCACCACGCCCGGCTGGAAGCTGCGCATCTCCGCCGGCTTGTTCGGCGCGGCCAGCACCGCCAGGCCCGAGGCGTGATGGGCGAGCATCATCTCCAGAAGCTGGTCGTCGAGCCGTTCCGGATTGGGCACGATCTCGTCGAGCAGCAGTCGTGGCTCGATGTCGAGATGGTCGGCGCAGGACCCGTTCTGGAAGTCGAGATCGACCAGACAGGTGGTCGTGCCCGATTTCTTGCCTTCCCTCAACAGCAGGAAGGCGGTCTCGACCGCCAGCGTGGTCACCCCGACACCCCCCGCGGCCGGCAGGAAGGTGTAGATCTCGGCTTCCTTGGTCTCCCCAACCGGCCGTGCCTCGACCGCCTTGAGGCAGGTCCGCACCAGCTCCGCCGGCTCGACCGGCTTGCGTAGGAAGTCGGTCACGCGGATCTGCAGAAACCAGCGGGCCAGCGCCTCGTCGAAATTCTCGGTGACGACGATCACCGGCACGCGCCCGCCGGTCCGCGCCATGAAGCGCTGCAGGGCGAGCAGTTCAGGACGGGACCCGGAGTCGAGAAAGACCACCACCACGGCCGCAGCCGAGGCGTCGAAGCGGCCCTCGGCCCGTTCCAGCGTCTCGCTGACAAATTCGACCGTGAACCGCGCACCGGCTCCGAACGCGGCCTCCAGGGCCGGGCGGGAGGCGGTATCGGGAGAAACGACGATCACCTTCAGGGCGATCACCTTGTCCTGGCCCGATATGCGACTGAAGAACATCGTCAATGACTTCCCGGTTCTCATGCCGTCCGGCGCATCGCCAGATCGCAATCCACTCTCGCCTGGCAGTCAACGCCCGGGACATTAAGGTCGGATAAACAATGACCGCCCGCCAATATCACCCGACTGCGACGGTAAACACAGGACCACCAAGTCGAAGGCGCGTTGAAGCAATATCAATTACAATTTTACGGAATGAACAACGCGACAGTCCGGCATGCCAACGGGATCACGAGAGCTTTCCGGGAACAGGCAGAGACGGGTCTCGAGGACCGGCCGCACGGACGCAAAAAGGCCTCCCGGAGCGTTCCGGGAGGCCTGATGACCGAGCAACGACGGCGGGGTCAGCGCGCGGTCGTGCCGGCGGGAGCAGTCGGCGCGGGGGCCGCCGACGAGATGGCGTTGGTTGTGGCAGGCACCGGCGGCAGGATCATGCCGGTCCGGTAGCGTTCGCCGGCCGCCGCGGAGCGCTGTCCGCTGGTGGTCAGACGGGTGTCGGCGACGGCGCGCGGCCAGGGATCGATGGTCTGCAGCGCCTTGTTGGTGTTGACCGCGTCGCCGAATTGCATGGTCACCGAATCCTGGTTCTCCAGGCTGTCGGTGCCGCCCGAGCAGGCGCCGAGGGCGAGGACGGCGACGAGGGCGACGCCCCGGGCGAAACGATCAGCGAAGGACAACACGAGAACCTCCTAGGGGCATGTCGAGGATATGGCCGAGCGGTGCGGGGGCGGCCCCCCCTGGCGGCATGCGGACGGAATCCGCACGGACCTCGCCCTTGCCGCCGGCGAAGAATTCGGGGTCGTTGGCCGCACGCAGATTGTCGAGCGGGGTCTTGAGCGGCTGGCCGGGAACCATCGGCCGCACGAGGCGCGGCGTGACGATGATCACCAGTTCGGTCTCGTTCTTCTGGTACGAAGACGAGCGGAACAGCGCTCCGAGCACCGGCACGTTGCCGGCCCATGGCAACTGCTGCAGCAGCGTCGAGACGTTGGACTGGAGCAGGCCCGCAATGGCGAAACTCTGGCCGTCGCGCAGTTCGATCGTCGTATCGGCGCGTCGCACGTTCAGCGACGGCACGGTGACGCCGGAGAGCGTGACCGCGTTGGAATAGTCGAGTTCGCTGACCTCCGGGATGATCTTGAGATTGATCATGCCGTTCTCGAGTACGGTCGGCGTGAAGGCGAGACCGATGCCGAACTTCTTGAACTCGATGGTGACTTCGCCGTTCTTGTTGTTCATTGGAACGGGATATTCGCCGCCGGCCAGGAAGCTCGCCGTATCGCCAGAAAGCGCCACCAGGTTCGGTTCCGCCAGGCGCCGGGCGACGCGCTGTTCCTCCAGCGCCTTGATCAGGATATCGGCGCCGATGCCGTTGCCGAGCACCTGGGCGACGGCGACGCCGAACGGCGTGTTGCCGGACAGCAGGCCTGACGTGCCCGACGAGGCGCCGGCAACCGAGGCATTGGACGGATAGGCCAGCGAGCCGGTCGAGGGATTGTGGATCATCTTCGAGCCGAAGATGCCCCAGTTGAAGCCGAGATCCCGACCGGCATCGCGGTTCGCCTCGACGAAGCGCACCTCCAGCATCACCTGCTGGGAGCCGGTCACGCCGATCGAATTGATCACTTCGCTGGCGAACTGCTTGGCGATGGTGACGGCGCGATCGGCCGAGACCGCGTCGCGCACGGTACCCGACAGCATGACCTTGCCGTTATAGGTCGAAACCGTGATGCGCGAGGTCGGCAGGCGGCGATTGAGCTCGGCCTGGAGGCGGCCCGAATCGTGGGCGACCTCGACATCGATGATCCCGATCAACTGCTTCTTGGAATCATAGACCGAGACGTTGGTCGTCCCGATCGCGCGGCCGAGCACATAGAAGCTCTTGTCGGTCAGCGGCACCACATCGGCGACCTCCGGATCGCCGACGACCAGATCGGCGAAAGGGGCCTCGATGCGCATGGTCTCGGACTTGCCGCGCGTCACTCGGATCTGCTGGACCTTGCCGTCGCCGACCCGGACCAGCCGATCTTCCGCCCGCACCGTCGGAACGGCCGCAAGCAGCGGCCCCGCCAGGACCGCCGCGCCGAGACACAGGGCTCCGACAGTCTTCACCACGCCCCGGAACCGGAGCCTTCCGCCATCATCGTTCACGTCGCACCCCCGATCGCCATTCCGGCGACGGCTTCGTTCTCCAACCCGCCGTTTGCCGGCGGTGTCGGACCATCCCGGACCTACTCCACCTCGGAGCGGACCCCGTATTCCTGGCGCTTGGTGGCGCGGGAGACCGAGACGGTCGCCGCACGCACCCGGGTATTCTTCTGATTGTCGGCCAGCGCCTCGCCGGCCCGGCGCAACACCAGCGAGATCGTGCCGACCGACGAGGCGAAGGCGACCTTCTGGGCGACACCGGAATGCACTTCCAGCGTGACCGCCTTGGGCACCGCGGGCTTCTCGGCGCGCTGGTCGAAGCTCTGGTCGACGGCCAGCACCCGAGCCCGCTCGACCAGGACTTCGGTGATCGCATCGCCCTCGCCCTGATGGCGCGTGAGCAGCACGTCGACCCGGTCACCGGGCAGGACGAAGCCGGCCACACCGTTGACCTCGTCGACCTTCACGGTCACCGCCTTCATGCCCTCCTCGATCACCGAGGACAGCGTGGCGCGCTGGCCAGGGCCGGAGATCTTGGCCGGCAGGATCGGTTCGTTCGCCTCGATGGCGACCAGCGCAACCCGGCGGCCCTGCTGGGCAAAGAGCTCGGCGACAGTGCGGAAGGCGCCGGCCGGTACGGCTTCCGCCGGCCAGGCCACTTCCTTCAACGCGTCGCGCGCGATCTCTGCCCCGAAATTCAACGGCTTGGCCGCCACGACGACGGTCGACGCCGCGACAGCCGGGCCGGACACTTCGATGGTCCGTGCGCGCTTCTCAGCCTGCCGTTCAAGATAGGACTGCGACATGAACACGGCCGCGCCGCCGAAGACGAGCGCGAGCAGAAGCATGACGACGGTGTTGGTACGCAAAACCTGACCTCGATCGGCACCCTTCCCTTCCCCGTCACCCACCGTGGCGGCGCGCCATAAACAAGTCCTTAAGTGTAAAATTCGCTGATTTTTCATGGTTAACAAATGGCAAACGACTTTGCGTCAATTGCCTTGGCCCCGACGGTAGCACCGGAATCGGGGTTCCTGCGTATCCCGACCATGATTTTCTTAACCATTTCGGTGAACCGCGGATTCACGGTGTCCGGGCAATCGTCGGGAACGGCCGCGAAAGCGCCGCAAACCGGTTCCGGGGCGCGGCCTTGAGGGCGCCGCCCCATCGGATCCGGTTGCCATGAAGGCCTGGAAGAGCCATTTCGCCACCGTCTCGCTGACCGGCCTCGCCATGGCGGGGATCATCGCGGCGAAGCTCGTCGCCCCGACCCGGCCGGCCGAGGGCGGCGCGACCGTCGTGGCCGCCGACCCGGTCGAGACCGGATCGCTGCCCGCGCGCCGGACCGCCGACGCCCAGACCCGGCCGCGCCGGTTCCAGCCGTCGAACTTCAGCGCCGGCGAGGTCCGGCCGCCGGCCCCCGCCACCGTCACCCGGTCGCTGCGGTTCACCGTGCCCGAACGCTCCGATTCGGTCGTGCCGCCGGCCGGACGCTTCGGCGGCTCGACCGGCGTCGAGGCCGCAACCGCCGGGGAAACGGCATCGGCATCCGGCGCAGTCCGTGGCAGGCCGCCCGTCCGCACCGCCGGGCTGTTGCCGCCTGTCGGCACGGCGCCCGGTGCCGATGCGGCCGAACCCCGCCTGCGCGACACGCCTTTCAGCCAGGTGGAGGTCACCGACGGGCGCAGCTTCACCGCGTCCGGCCGGCGCATCCGGCTGGCCGGCATCCGCATCCCCGCGCCGGATCGCACCTGCCGGATGCTCGACGGCACGCCCGACACCTGTGGCGGGCGTGCGCGGACTCATCTCGAACTCTTCCTGCGCAATCGGCCGGTCCTGTGCGCGCTGCCGGCGGAGCCCGCGAAAGGCGCCGTCGAGACGCGCTGCCGGGTCGGCGCCGTCGACCTGTCGGAATGGATGGTCCGGTCGGGCTGGGCCGAGCCGGCCGGGGAGCCGGACGCCGCCCTGACCCGCGCCGCCGCCGAGGCCAGGCGCCGAAGGGTCGGCCTCTGGCGCGGCGCCTGACGGCCTCGGATGGCGGCGCGCAACGGCGTCCACCTATGGCCCGTTCCGGCCAGGCGCGGGTGATGCCCGTCCGTCTCTCGCCCGCGACCGGATTTCTGGGCGCCGACCGCAGCCCCCTTGCGGCGAATGTCAGCCGGCGCCGATTTCCGCCAGGGCGGCCCTGAGGCTCAGCCCGAACAGGACGGCGATCTCCTCCAATTCGGCCTCGGTGGCGATATAGGGCGGCGCCAGGATGACCGTGTCGCCGGCCGTGCCGTCGACATTGCCGCCCGAGGGGTAGCAGATCAGACCGCGCTCGAAGGCGGCGTTGCGGATGCGGATGTAGAGCTTCTCGGCCGGATCGAACGGGGTCTTCAGGGCCCGGTCGGCGACCAACTCGACCCCGACGAAGAAACCGCGGCCGCGCAGGTCGCCGACCGCCGCGATACCGTCGAGTTCGCGCGCGAGCAGACCCATGAACACCGGCCCGAGGTCGTGGACACGCTCGACCAACTTCTCACGCCGCATGATCGTCTGCACGGCGACGCCGGCCGCACAGGCGGCGGTGTGGCCCGTGAAAGTATGGCCGGTCAGCACGCCGCCATAGACCCGGTCGATCGGCTCGGCGACGCGTTGGTGGTAGACTGTCGCGCCGAGCGGCAGGAAGCCGCCGCCGAGGCCCTTGGCGACGGTCATGATGTCCGGCTCGACGCCGTCATGGGCGAGCGCCCGCCACGTGCCGCAACGCCCGGCGCCGCACATCACCTCGTCGGCGATCATCAGCACGCCGTAGCGGTCGCAGACCTCCCGCATCGCGGCCGCATAGCCGGGCGGCGCCGGCACGACGCCGCCGGCCGCACCGACCACAGGTTCGAATACGAAGGCGGCGACGGCATCCGGACCGATCCTCCGAATGGTCTCCTCGAGCTCGGCAGCATACCAGGCCGGCAGGGCTTCCGGCGCAACACCTTCGGGCGGCCGATAGGCATTGGCCGGAGAAATCAGCGCGCCGCCTTCGATCAGGGCACCCTCATAGGGCGCACGACGTTCGCGGAAGCCCGAGATCGACAGGGCGCCGAGCGTATTGCCGTGCCAGGAGCGCTCGCGCGAGATGAAGCGCCGGCGCGACATGTCGCCCCGGGCCGCGTGATACTGGAGCGCGATCTTCATGGCCGATTCGACCGCCTCCGAACCGCCGGAGACGAACACCATCCGCGTTAGCCCGCCACCGCAATTCGCCGCCACCAGAGCGGTCAGTTCCTCGAGCGGGTCGCTGGTGAAGGTGTAGCGGTAGCCATGGGCGATCCGGTCGAGCTGCGCCGCGATCGCTGCATTGACCTCCCGATTGCCGTGACCGAGGCAGTAGACCGCCGGCCCGCCGGAGCCGTCGATATAGCGCTTGCCGTTGGTGTCGTAGACCGACAGCCCCTCGCCCCAGGCGACTTTCGGCAGGGCGGCAGCCGCGATCGAGATCGTGGCCTTGGGCTGGACGGTCATGGGCGCGGCTCCTCGCGACGGCGGTCTTCTGAGGCCGACGACGCTGCGCCGGCCGCCGCATCCGCGTCAAGGCCGTCCGGCAGCAGCCGAGATCCGCAGCCTCTGCCGGTCTGCCGACCCTACTAGCGCCGCCGCGAGACCCGCATCGGGATGCCATGCCGCGCGCGCAGCGTGATGCGCTGGGTCGGCTCGATCCGAGCGCCTTCGACGAGATCGAAGCGGTGGTCACGCAAGGCGTTGGCCAGCACGACGACCGCCTCCTGCAGCGCGAAGACGGAGCCGATGCAGACGCGCGGACCGGCGCCGAACGGCAGATAGGCATAGCGCGGGATCAAATCGCGCCGGCCCGGCAGGAAGCGGCCCGGATCGAACAGGCCGGGATCGGACCACAGGCGCTGATGGCGATGGATGATCCAGGGCACGATCATCACGATGGTGCCCGCCTTGACGGGCCGGCCGCCGATCACGTCGTCCTTGACCGCCGCGCGACCGAGGAAGGGGGCCGACGGATAGAGCCGCATCGCCTCTTCGATGGCCGCCCGGGTCAGGACCAGATCGGCGACCGTCTCGGCCGTCACCGGCCCCGCGCCGAGCACGCTGTCGATCTCGGCCTCGACCGCCGCCCGCACGTCCGGCGCACCGGAGAGAAGGAGCAGCGTCCAGGCGAGCGCACCGGCGGTGGTCTCGTGGCCGGCACCGATGAAGGTCAGGACGTTGTCGCGCACCTCGCGGTTGGACAGGCCGATGCCGGTCTCCCGGTCGGCCGCATCGAGCAGCAGCGCAAGCAGGTCGCGAATCTCGCCCTCCCCCGTTCCGGCGGCCCCGGCCGCGAGCCGGGCGCGCCGCTCGGCGACCATCCGGTCGACCATGTCGCCGATGAAGCGGCGCGAGCGATGCGCCCTCAGCGCGCGCCAAGTCGGGATCCAGGACGGCAGGCCGAACAGATCGAGCAGCGAGACCCCACCGGCGCCCTCGATGAAGGCGTTGGAGTGTCGCGACAGTTCGGCCAGCGGCACGCCGAAGCCCTCGCGGAAGAGCGTCCGCTCGAGCACGTCGAGCGCGATCGCGCTCATCATCGGCGCGGCATCGATGACCGAGCCCTCGGGCAGGGCGGCCAGCCGGCGGGCTCCGGCGGCAGCGGCCTCCACCATGGCCGGCAGGAAGCCGCCGACCGCGCGCGGTGCGAAGAGCGGCGCCAGGATCCGCCGCTGCGCCCGCCAGGCCTGTCCTTCCGCAGCGAACAGGCCGAGCCCGATCGTCCGGGTCAGGATGCGCTTCTGCAGATCGTCGCGGAGATAGTTGGCCTCGTTGTCGACCAGGACATGGCGGATGCCCTCCGGGTCGTTGATGATCAGCCGCGGCCCGAGCAGCCGGCCGTCGATCTGGATATAGAGCTCCTCGAACTGTGCCTGGGTCCAGATGGTCAGCGGATTGTCGGTCAGCGCGCGGATATACTGGCGCGGCTTGAGCGGTGCGGCATGGGGCACCGGCGCCGGAGGCCGATAGGCGGCGACGAAGGGCAGGCTGGCCGCGGTCATGGGACGCTCCGGTTCGGATGGGGATACCACATCTAGCCGTCCGACGCGGCGCCATCATGGCGAAGCGAAGGCATATCGGGACGGTCATTCCGGCGGCCAGTATCAAACGGTATCGCACCCTCCCCCGAGAACATCGACGGCCCGCACGGCATCACCCGACGCATCACCTGGCCGCCGCAGGCCGGCCCCGCATCTCGCGGCGCTTTGGCGCGATACCTCGGGAGGATTGTCGATCTCGCGGCGCATCCCCGGCCGGAGCGCCAGCGGAGAGCCGGGGCCCACTCTCATCCCGACTTGCCTCAGGACACCGCATCTATGCGTGATCTTGACGCCGCTGCGGTGCGAGTGGGTCCCGGATCGGCGGCCCTTCGGGCCTTGTCCGGGATTGCGGTTTGGGAGGGATGGCGAGGAACGGGATGCCGCGGGCCGGCCCCGCATCTCGCGGCGCTTCGCCGCGATACCTCGAGATGATTGTCGATCTCCCAACGCATCCCCGGCCGGAGCGCCAGCGCAGAGCCGGGGCCCACTCTCATCCCGACTTGCCGCACGGTACTCCGTTTGTTCGTGATCTTGACGCCGCTGCGGTGCGAGTGGGTCCCGGATCGGCGGCCCTTCGGGCCTTGTCCGGGATTGCGGTTTG